>JAILNQ010000080.1 GCA_024691425.1 Lachnospiraceae bacterium | reverse complement strand
CCCTGAAGTTATAAGTTCTCCCTCGCATTCTGTATATTCTTCGGCCATTGACGGATCATATATCCACTTCATAAGGGTAGACTTTCCATTGCCCTCTTCTCCTATGATAACTGCCTTATCTTTGTCATTTAATGTTAGATTAAATTTCTCAAGAATAATCCTAAAATCTTTGCGATGTGTTATAGTTAAGTCTTTAATCTGCAGCATATATCGCCTCCTGTTCTGCTGCCTAAAATACCAAAATGAGCCTACCTTGCATACGCAAAATAGACTCACACAGATAGACCCACTAATACAGTAAGGCTACCACCCGTTTTATCAAGCTTTTCAACGTCCAAATCTATGTCGATATGTCTGTCGACCTTTTTGTCACATAAAAGGACTACCGTCTCAACATGCACTGTTCCCGGGAACTGGTCTATCGGGCATATCTTTACCGGGGCGTAGCATCTGCCCATGAGATACTCAAGATCGCGCGCAAGGCTGGTAGGCTTGCATGAGACATATATGATGTTCTTTACCCCGAAGTCGGCGATTTTCGCCAGAGCCTTCGGATTTATTCCATCGCGTGGCGGATCGAGAATGATCAGATCAGGCTTATCGGATACTTCATCCAGTACGGCAATAACGTCTCCCGCCAGGAATTTGCAGTTATGTAAACTATTTGACTCGGCATTTTCATTTGCCGCTTTAACTGCTTCTTCAACGATTTCAATGCCTATGACCTTATCAGCATTGGTTGACATAATCTGGCCTATTGTCCCCGTTCCGGAATACAGATCGAAAATCACCTTCGGCCTGTCCTTCCCTTCCCCGCTATTTTCCGAAGCAGCAAACGCAATGTCGGCATACTCCCTGACCTTCGAATACAGGACTTCTGCGGAAAGAGTGTTAGTCTGGAAAAAAGAAAACGGCGTAATCTTGAAAGATAGGGAAAGCACTTCATCATGGAAAAAATCACGTCCGTACAGTATCTCCGTATTCTCGTTCTTTATGGCATCCGCAACGGAATCATCAACTGTGTGCAGTATTCCTGCTATCTTCCCAGATAGCTTCAGAGCGAGCATTGCCTCCGTCCAGTCGGCAAGCAGGCTGACTTCTGTACAAGGAGTATCCTTCGGCATCGCAGAAGTGGTCACGAGATCGATCAGTATCTCGCCGGTCCTCGCCGCTTTTCGCACCATGAGATAACGCAGGAATCCTTCATGAGTGCGTTTATGGAAATAAGGAGTTTCCTTTCCTCTGAAGTACGCGAGCGTCTCCTTCAGGATCATGCGGTAATCCTCATCAACGATCACGCAGCCCCCGACGGTCACGATATCATAGAAACTTCCTCTTTTATGTAAACCTAATTCAAGCTCTCCGCCGCGGCATGCATCCCCGAATGAGAACTCCATTTTATTGCGATATCCGAACTGCACCGGGCTCGGTGCGATTTTCTCGAAGAGTGATTTTATGTCAACCTTTTCAGTGGACTCTATCATATCCGAGCGGGCCGCTATGACCGGTTCAAGAAGATCATGGACCTGTTCCTCTTTGAGCAGAAGTTGACGGTCATACGGGAGCGTCTGATATGCGCAGCCCCCGCAGACAGAAGAATGCGGGCAGGCGCTCTCTGTCTCGTCCCCTGATCTTTCAACGACCTCGAGAACACATCCTTCGCAAGCACCGTTGCGCTTCTTCGTTACCCGGAAACGTACCTTCTGTCCCTTTATGACGTTCGAGACGGTGCATGTGCCGATTTCATCCTCTTCATATACGCAGACCCTGCCTTTATTGGGGAATCTGACTTTTTCGACCGTTCCTGTGTATTCCTGTCCCTTCTTCACTTATGCGTTTCCTTTCAGGATTCTGTGCAGTAAACAATAGCCGGCTTAAAAAAGCCGGCTATTGATCAATATCTTTTCGATGCTCCGAAGACGGCTATTTATCATCATCCTCGAAGAAATCGTCATCATCGAATTCCTCATCTTCAAAATCATCCTCGAAGTCCTCGAGATAATCCGGAGTAAAGTAACAGTATAAGCCGTAAATGATCGCTGCTACTGCAAGAACCCCGACAACAACTGCAATGAGCAGTCCCCAGTTGAATTTCTTCTTCTCCACAACGACCTCCTCCTTCCTGAAGAAATCGGGAATCGGAATATCAGGTATATCAACCTTCTTGACATCATCAAGCAGGCTTTTTGCCTTGGCCATTCCAAGTTCCTCCTGTGCTTTTACGATATCCAGAATTCTTTCAAGTTTGTCAATCTTACTCATAACTGCCCCTTTCTTTATGAAAGATATTTTATCATATCTTCTTGAGCTTTGCAAAGGCTGCGAACATCTTTTTGACACCTGCGGAATCGAATTCGACCGACACCTCGTAATCTCTTGTGCCTTTCTCTACGCTCAGCACGGTGCCCTGTCCGAATTTCATGTGCATAACTCTGTCTCCGGGACCGTAATCGGGTGCCGTCTGAAGATTGATATCGGCCCCTTTCTTAAGGTCCGTGAATGCGGTCGCCTTCGCGATGAATGGCTTCTGATGCTTCGGAAGAACCGCGGCCGGCCTTACCTTCGTGGCGACAGCGCCTGTGCTATTTGGCGGCTTTTTCTCTGCGCTCTTTTTTGCGTATCCGCTCTCGAAAAGCTCGGAGGGGATCTCGTTGATGAATCTCGAAACGGCGTTGTACTGAGTCTCTCCTCTTGTCATCCTAGATCTCGCGGCAGTGAGAGTAAGCCTGTTCATCGCCCTTGTTATCCCGACGTAGCAGAGCCTGCGCTCCTCCTCTATCTCACCGGGATCATCGGAGCAGATGGACATGTAGCTCGGGAAAAGCCCATCCTCCATGCCTGCGATGTAAACGTTCGGAAATTCGAGTCCTTTCGCGGAATGCAGCGTCATCAGCATCACACGGTCCGCATCGGAATCGACACCGTCTATATCCGCAACGAGAGCGACCTCTTCAAGAAACTCCGACAGAGTCGGTTCATCTGCACTTTCCTCATAGGCCACGGCCTTGTTGATGAGCTCCCCGATGTTCTCCATCCTCTCCTTTGCCTCATCCTCGTCGGCTTCAATGAGCATTCCTTCATAATCGATGCGCTTGATGATGGTCTCGATGAGTTCACTTATAGATATGAACTCCGACTGGGTCCTGAAAACGCTGATGAGATCCACGAACTCTGCGATTTTCTCGGAAGCCCTGTTATGCCCGAGTATATCATCCGCCTGCTTGCAGCATTCGTAGAAGTTGAGATCGTTCGCCGCGCCGTGATCGGCAAGCTTTCCTATCGTCGTCGCTCCTATGCCGCGCTTCGGAACATTTATTATCCTTCTTACGGAAAGATCATCCCTTCCGTTGTCGATCGTCTTGAGATACGCGAGAATGTCTTTTATCTCCTTGCGCGAGTAGAAATTCACACCGCCGACGACCGTGTAGGGAATGCCGGCCATCACGCATTTTTCCTCGAGAAGGCGCGACTGCGCATTCGTTCTGTAGAGTACCGCATTGTCGCCGAAGCTGCTCTTTCCTGCACGTCTTTCGCGGCATATCCTGTCGACGATGAGCTCCGCTTCCTCGTATGCAGTATCCGTCTGCGCGAAGACGATCCGCTCACCTTCTCCCCTGTCGGTCCAGAGCGCCTTGTCCTTCCTCGCGCCGTTGTTCTTTATGACTGAATTCGCCGCATCTAATATCGTCTGCGTCGAGCGGTAGTTCTGCTCGAGCTTTATGACTTTCGCATCAGGGTATACCTTCTCGAAATCAAGGATGTTGCGTATGTTTGCGCCCCTGAATTTGTATATCGACTGATCGTCATCACCGACAACGCATATGTTCCTGTTCTTCGCCGCGAGAAGCCTTATGAGCTCGAACTGGGCTGTGTTCGTATCCTGGTACTCATCGACCATGATGTAAAGAAAACGGTTCTGATAGTTCTCAAGGACGTCAGGGAACGCCTTGAAAAGCTCGACCGTCTTCATGATCAGGTCATCAAAATCGAGCGCGTTGTTCTTCTGCAGGCTCAGCTGATACTCCCTGTACACCTTTGCGAACAGCTCATCGGCATAATCGCCGCGCGCATATTCTTCCTCATCGGCCGGCGTCGACAGCTCATCCTTGCATGAGCTTATCCAGTTCAGGAATCTCTTCTCCGGGTACTGCTTCGTATCGATCTGAAGCCTTTTCAGCACGTCCTTCATGACGGATTTCGAGTCATCCGGATCATATATGGTGAAGTTGTTATCAAACCCGAGAAGATCGATATGCCTTCGCAGTATGCGCACACACGTGGAATGGAAGGTCGCGACCCATATGGACTCGCTTCCGAATCCGACGAGCCTGTCGATACGCTCCCTCATCTCATCCGCCGCCTTGTTCGTGAACGTGATTGCAAGGATGTTCCACGGGCTCACGCCAGCCTCATCGATCATGTAAGCCGTGCGGTTCGTAAGAACCCTGGTCTTGCCGGAACCCGCTCCGGCGAGTATGAGCACCGGGCCATCGAGCTGCGCCGCTGCTTCTTTCTGTCTGTCGTTTAAAATCTCTAATACACTCATATCTTGCATTTGCCGCTTTAACGTGTTAAAATGTTAAAATCTAAAAGTGCTGAAGCACATGTGATGAAAGGGGTAAATCATGAATCCTAAAATCAGAACCGAAGCCGTCGACTATCTCTTCGATGCGATCATGGAGCTCAACAATAAAGAGGAATGCTACATTTTCTTTGAGGATATATGCACCATCAACGAGCTGCTTTCGCTGTCGCAGCGTTTTGAAGTAGCGAGCATGCTGCGCGAAAAGAAGACATACCTCGAGATAGCTCAGCACACCGGAGCTTCGACCGCAACCATAAGCCGGGTCAACCGTTCCCTGAATTACGGGAACGACGGATACGATATGGTGCTCGACCGCATGGAATCCAAAAAGAATAAAAAGAAGTGATACCTACATCTGCACACCGAGCCTCGCGAAAAGCTTCTCGAGAGAATCGCTCTCGAGCGCGAGGATCATGTTGCTGCTGATATGTTCATCATCGATCGTGAATTCCTCGTCAACAACAAGCACCTGCTCGCCGGGCTTGACGAATTCCGTGATCGGAAGTTTCATGATTTCCGATACCTTTCCCGGGATCTGCGTCGGAGTCCCGATGTTGACGAAAAGACTCGTAAGGGACGCGATCGAATTGGCATAGGCACCGCTCGTGATATTAGCCATCTCGTTAAGAACGGACGAATCCATCTCATCGAGACTGTTGACGCTCTCAAGCTCCTTCGCATAGAACGTGTTGATTATACGCTCAGCGAAACGTTTCTGAACAACATGGAGCATCATCCCCTCAAGATCCCCTGTTATCTGCACTCTGAGCCCTATCACCATATTGTCCTCTCCGCCGAGATGCTGCGCAGTGGATTCATACCCCAGAAGCTGAACACGGGGAACTGACATATCTATCGTAGTTCCCAGAAGAACAGAAAGCGCCGTGCAGGCATTGCCGGCACCGATATTTCCAATCTCCCGCATGACATCAAGCTGCAGCTCGTTAAGGTTTTCGTATGCTATCATAAAAGCACCTCGGTAAAAAGTATATGATGAAAGCGCCAAAGCACAATCATACGTTTATGTATTGTACCACATAATCAAGCCGTCTTCAACCGCTTACTTATCATTGACATCGCACAACTTTTGTTCTAAAGTGTAGGAATGCAAACTTACGATATATTCAGATCACTGGCAATAATCATAATATTCGCAAAGCTTTTCGGCATTCTGGCCAGGAGGCTCAAAGTCCCGCAGGTAGTGGGCGAGATAATCGCAGGTCTCATCATAGGGCCGTCACTGCTCGGATGGGTCGACAATAATGCCTTCATAAGCCAGATGGCCGAGATCGGTGTCATCCTGCTCATGTTCTCGGCAGGTCTTTCCACTGATATAAAAGAACTGCAGAAAACAGGCCTCAAAGCGCTGCTCATCGCATGCGCAGGTGTTTTTGTTCCTCTTGTATGCGGGACGGTGTACTACATGCTCTTCTACGGGTGGAGCGCTATCTCCTCCCCGGAATTCATAGAGGCGGTCTTCATTGGAACGATAATGACTGCAACGAGCGTGTCGATCACGGTAGAGACGCTGAAGGAGCTCGGCTTCCTGAAGTCGAAGGTCGGAACAACGATAATGGCGGCGGCGATAATCGATGACGTCATAGGCATCATCGTGCTGACTTTCGTCATAAGCTTCCGCGACCCCAACGTGAAGATAGGCACTGTCTGCTTCCAGACTCTCATGTTCTTCATATTCTCTATAGGAGTCGGATACGTTACCTACAGGCTTTTCCGCCTCATAGACAGAAAATACCCGCACACGCGCCGTATACCTATCGCAGGGCTCGCGCTCTGCTTTGCCATGGCGTACATCGCCGAGGAGATTTTCGGCATCGCCGACATAACCGGTGCATACGTAGCCGGCATAATCCTCTGCTCGATAAGCGATTCCGATTACATCGCTCGCAAGATGGACATAAATTCGTACATGCTTTTCGGACCG
>JAILNQ010000062.1 GCA_024691425.1 Lachnospiraceae bacterium | reverse complement strand
CGCGAATTGCAGGGAATTAAAAAGCATCGGTCATCTAATCCTGTGACGGTTTCAATAGTTCGTAAATCTCTCGATATATAATAATGCAGAAGACGATGTTATTACAAGATAAAAAAGAAATAATACGCTCATATCCGGCTTGCGCCGGATTACGAAAAGCAAAGAGCCCCCGTCTGAAAACATAAATGCTTTCGACGGGGGCCTCTTTGTTTTTCTATATCAGGCATGAAGCTAACGCTTACATCATTCCGCCCATGCCGGCTCCGCCGGGCATTGCGGGCGTATCTTCCTTGATGTTGGCTACTACTGATTCAGTTGTAAGCAGCGTAGATGCTACGCTCGTTGCGTTCTGAAGAGCTGATCTAGTGACTTTCGCGGGATCAAGGATACCGTCTTCTACCATGTCAACGTATTTCTCAGTAAGCGCATTGAAACCTACGCCTGTCTTCGACTCACGTACTTTATTGACGACAACCGAACCCTCAAGTCCTGCATTTTCAACGATTGTGTAAAGAGGTGCCTCAAGAGCCTTCAGAATGATGTTAGCACCTGTCTTCTCGTCGCCTTCCATCTTCTCGGCTATCTTCTCAACTTCCTTAGCTGCATGGATGTATGCGCTTCCGCCGCCTGCAATGATACCTTCCTCAACTGCTGCACGTGTTGCGGCAAGAGCATCCTCCATACGGAGCTTAGCTTCCTTCATCTCAGTCTCCGTAGCAGCGCCGACACGGATAACGGCTACGCCGCCTGCAAGCTTTGCAAGACGCTCCTGAAGCTTCTCTCTGTCAAAGTCAGATGTCGTCTCTTCAATCTGAGTCTTGATCTGGCCGATCCTGGCTTCAATTGCCTTCTTGTCGCCTTCGCCGTCAACGATGACTGTTGTTTCCTTCTGAACCTTGACCGATTTAGCTCTTCCGAGCTGATCGAGCGTTGCTTCCTTAAGATCGAGGCCGAGTTCCTCGGAAATAACCTGTCCGCCCGTAAGGATCGCTATATCCTCGAGCATCGCCTTTCTTCTGTCGCCATAGCCGGGTGCCTTAACGCCTACGACTGAGAAAGTACCGCGGAGCTTATTGACAATTAGTGTCGTGAGGGCTTCGCCTTCAATATCCTCAGCTATGATAAGGAGCTTTGCACCGTTCTGTACGATCTGCTCGAGCAGGGGAAGTATCTCCTGGATGTTGCTGATCTTCTTATCTGTAATAAGAATGTACGGATCCTCGAGGTTCGCTTCCATCTTCTCCATGTCAGTTGCCATGTAAGCTGAAATGTAGCCTCTGTCGAACTGCATACCTTCAACAAGGTCGAGCTCGGTCTGCATCGTCTTTGACTCCTCGATAGTGATGACACCGTCCTTTGAAACCTTTTCCATAGCATCAGCTACAAGATTACCTACCTCATCATCTCCTGCGGAGATAGAAGCAACTCTTGCAATATGATTTTTGCCGTTTACGGCTGATGACATCTTGGCAATTGCCTCGACTGCGGCATCCGTTGCCTTCTTCATGCCCTTTCTCATGATGATGGGATTTGCGCCTGCTGCAAGGTTCTTCATACCCTCGCTGATCATTGCCTGCGCAAGAACAGTAGCGGTTGTTGTTCCGTCGCCTGCCGCATCATTCGTCTTTGTTGCGACTTCCTTGACGAGCTGTGCGCCCATGTTCTCGAATGCGTCCTCAAGCTCGATCTCCTTAGCTATAGTCACACCGTCATTCGTGATGAGGGGTGCACCGTATGACTTATCGAGCACAACATTTCTTCCTTTAGGTCCCAGGGTAACCCTGACTGTATCCGCCAGCTGATTGACACCGGATTCAAGAGCCGCGCGGGCCTCTGCACCGTATTTGATCTCTTTTGCCATTTTATGATTCCTCCTTTATAAATTCTCCGGCCGTTATTCTATAACTGCCAGCACATCGCTCTGCTTAACGATGATGTACTCCTCATCATCGATCTTTACTTCTGTTCCTGCATATTTTGAATAGATGACCGTCTGTCCGGCCTTAACCTGCATAACGACTTCCTTGCCGTCGATCACTCCGCCGGGGCCTACCGCAATGACTTCAGCCTGCTGAGGCTTTTCTTTGCTCTGCCCGGGAAGCACGATGCCCGATTTTGTAGTTTCTTCAGCTTCAAGCTGCTTGAGTACGACTCTGTCGCCGAGTGGTGATAACTTCATGATCTATTTCCTCCTTTGTATCTTTATATATTTGATTATTTTTTGATTTTGTTAGCACTCTTTTATGTCGAGTGCTAAACCACAGAGAATAAAATAGCACTTGGCGAAATATATGTCAAGTGCTATCTTCTATTTTACATCATAGACGTATACTGCTCGTAATCCCTGATATATTCGCCTTCGTCATAGTGTGTGCTCGCAAGTACGAGAAGGACGGAATCCGGTGAAAAGTCATACATTTCCTTCCATATCATCTTGGGGATGTAAAGTCCTTCCATCGGCCTGCTCAGCGTTACGGTCTCCTTGTTCTTTCCGTCAGTGAGCATAACCTTTGAGGAGCCGGCAACATTGATAAGAACAAACTCAGAATTCCTGTTCGCATGCTGCCCCCTTATGACGGAATCATCTGATCCGTATATGTAAAACACACGTTGAATGGCAAAAGGGATGTCGAGCTCCCCCTCTGCAACGACAAGTTTTCCTCTTTCATCGCCGAAATCCGAAAAATTCAGTTTGCGGTATAATTCCCTGACCATGTCCAGTTCTCTCTTCCTATAAAATATTCACCCTTTTTTGAAATTTTTTATGAAATCAGCAGGATCTCTGAAGCAGTCCGCGTGCTCGGAAAGGTATTTTTCATCCATTTCCCACCAACGTATTTCAAGAAGCTTCTCTTTCTGTTCCCCGTCGAACCTCATACCTATCTTCTTCGCAGGAGTCCCGGCATAAATGGCGTAGCTTTCGACATCTGCTGTAACGAGGCTTCCGGCCCCTATGACTGCGCCGTCACCTATTGATACGCCGTCAACTATCATTACGCCGAATCCTATCCAGACGTCATTTCCTATGACAATATTGTATTTTCCGTCAGCATATCTTGCCTCCTCATAGGAAGCATCATTCACATACGTGTATCCGAACTGCTTAGCCGGAGAGTAAAAAGCGGGATGGATCGCAACATTCTCACCTTTTACGGGATGGCGTCCGATGACCGTATGTACGTCCCCGATGCATGAATACTTTCCGATCTTTGTATTGCTCATTATCGCTCCGGGAGCGATATACGTGCTATAGCCCACGCTGACATCTGCAAGTTTTGCACCGTCACCTATGAAATTCCTGCCGGCAAGTGTCGTGCCCTTATACAGATATGCCCCTTTTCCGATGATGCTGTCGCACTTTCTTTCGATAGCCATCTTCACAAAAGGAAAAACAATACTTCTGTATACTGCCGAACCGGCATCGCTGATTTTCCGCGCCGCGAAAGCGCCGAACGGTTCCATCATTCTATTCCCCTCAGTTCCCTGTACAGTCTTTTTGCATAGCTATCCGTCATTCCGGATACGTAATCCGTTGCCAGAAGAAGCCTTAAGTACAGTTTCTCATTTTCGGAGGCATCTTTTGCATATATTCTGTATACCTGCATGAACGAAGACGATATAAGGCCGATCATTTTTGAGTCAACTGCACATGAGTGCATTTCCCACTCCTCTGTGTCGTAATACTTCAGAGCGTTCACGAGCTTATCAAGAAGGAAATCAAAAATCGCATCAGCCGCGACCTCAAGCTTAAGAATCGGCTCCGAAAGGAACGCGTACCGCAGGGCTGCACTGCCGAGTACTTTCATGATAAGCCAACCGGACATGTCGGCCAGAAGTTCCTTCTTAAAATCACCTGACATGATCAGGTCATAATTATCAACAAAACTATCAACTGCATTTGTGAGAAGGATGCCCTGGACTCTTATGACCCAGTTCTGAACCGCATACAGCTGCGGTTCCTCATATCCGTTTTCAAGAGCCTTCTGCAGATAATATTCAAGCTTTCCTAGAAGTTTTTCAGATGTCTCGATCTGCTGCCTCGGAGCCCGCTCGTCCTTTGCTCTGTCAATGGCGGACCTGACTTCGTAGATCAGCGTATTCACGTCAAGCAGGCCTTTTTTGACCGCGTCCTCTATATCCGCCGTTGTATAAGCTATATCGTCGGCCGCCTCGAGTGCGAATGCGAGCGGATGTCTTCTTCCGTTAGTGCCGCACCCTTCCTGGACGCTTTCAAATACCTCGGCATCAGCCGCAAAATAGCCCATCTTCTTATGAGCGATATCCCTGTTCCGGTCATTCCTGTCATACGATATCTCAAGAGATGATACAGGGTATTTCATAATGGTTGCAAGCAGCGCCTTCGTAAGGTTCATTCCGTGCTCATCAATAATGAAATGAAGCTTGCTCACGACTCGCAGCGCCTGAGTGTTTCCTTCGAAATTGCAGAAATCCTGTATCTGCTGCTCAGTAAGCGCATCAGAAAGCTTTCCGTCCCGGTAGTCTATTGCCCGCAGGTTCTTTCTGAACCAGTCGCGTATAGCTTCCTCTCCGAAATGGCCGAAGGGGGGATTGCCGATATCGTGCAGAAGTCCTGCGCATTCAAGAACCGAGCATACATCATCGCGCATCCTGGCATCAAAATCCTTATCTTTTGCCTCACTTATCAGCCTGTCGCCTATCATCCGGCCGATGGATCTTGCAAAATTGGAAACTTCGAGCGAGTGCGTCAGCCTCGTCCTGATAAAATCACTTTTATCTAAGGGGAATACCTGCGTTTTATCCTGCAGCCGCCGAAATGATGCGCTCGATATGATACGCTGATAGTCTTTTTCGAATTCTGTTCTAGTGTCCGCCGATCCCCTGGCGACAGGACGGATTCTTTCCGGACACATAAGTTTTTTCCATTCCATATATACGTCAGTTTGTAACGCCGATGTTTATCTTGAGATTTCCCTCGTTCATGTTGCACTCAACCTCAGATGTCTGCGAGCCCTTCGCAGTCTCAGCGTGAATGGTGTACATGCAGGGAAGAAGAGGGCTGACAACGGCGCTCTGGCCGGAATCCATCTTCTGATCCGAGAATCCCGAGATTGAAATCGTCGTACCGTCATATCCCATGTTTATAGTGAACTGAAGAAGCGGAAGCTTTACAAGATAAGCGGATCCGTTCTTCGCTGAGAAGGTGGATGAATCTTTTATTTCTGCCAGGAAATTGGCGCGTTTGTCAGAATTATCCGCCATATACTTCGTAAAGTGCTCAACAACCGACTGAGGATATCCTATAAGAGTCTTCGTCTCCTCATCTTCATATGCAAGCTTCATGCCGACAAATTCCACGTCATTTGCGGCTAACGCCTTGTCGAGCTGTTCGAGCAGTTCCTCATGGGAGGTCGCGCTCGAGTAACTCCCGTATGCACTTCCGACATCGAGTGTCATCGTTGCACCTGTAGTAGAATTAGGTACGCCGGATCCTACCGTTTCACCTAAAATAGTATTCGTTTCTTCCTGTTCAGTAACAGGTGTTGTTGTATCTGCGGACTTTTCTACAAGAGTGTTATTGAATGATGTTCCGAGTCCGCCATTCCAGTAATCATGGTATATATCTTTAACAACGCCTGTTATTGTAAACACATCATCCGGGTAGTAAATGCCTTCCTGAATGCTGCCGCCCCGTCCGTATGCTATCATCGCAGATGTAATAGCGATGGCAAGAACGAAGCAGTATGCTACCCAGGCATAATCAAGTATGCCTCCGCTCCTGTGAACCGAAAGTCCCGGTCCGCCGAGAGTCGGCACAGACGTCGATGAGGACGTTGCTGATGCCGGGGCGGCCGTCGTTGATACCGGCGGCTTCTTCGGTCCGCTATATGAACTTTTGAACTTAGGATGCGGTTTTCCGGGCTGGCCGTTGATCACATCCTGAACGGACGGTGCCGTTCTCCTGTTTTTCTGATCTGCCATAATCACTTTTTCCGTTAATCGGGCCCCGAGCCGGATCTTGTCACCTGGTGCAGCTTGATTTCAAAATCCTGGCGTTCTTTCTGCTTCAGTGAATTGAGTATCATCCCCGAGAAAAACGACTGTATCGAGGCAAGCGCCACAAACCCGCACACTACGAGAGTCGGTATTTTAGTTACCGTATGTGTGCGCAAAAATGACGCGAACACCGGAACAAAGAATGCGAAAGCCACTAATATCATGACCAGCGACAGCCCGGCAAAGAACTGAAGCGGTCTGTAAATCCGATAGAAATTGATTATCGTGAACAGTACTTTTATCCCGTCGCCGACGGTATTCAGCTTAGACTCGCTTCCTTCAGGGCGGTCGCGGTACTGAACGACTACATTGTCAATCTCCATATTCTTATCTATAGCATGGATAGTCATTTCGGTTTCTATCTCAAAACCTTCTGACAGAACAGGGAATGTTTTGACGAATCTGTAGCTGAATGCCCTGTATCCCGTCATGATATCCGTTATATCACTGTGAAACAGGATATTTATAGCCTTTTTGACTATTGTGTTGCCGAAATTATGGAAAAGCCTCTTATTTTCCGTGTAATACGTCGATGAGAGCCTGTCTCCGATGACCATGTCGGTCTTTCTCGAAAGCACCGCATCGATCATTTCCCTGGCGCTGTCGGCCGGATACGTGTCATCTCCGTCAACCATGAGATAGCAGTCCGCATCGATCTCCATGAACATTCGGCGCATCACGTTGCCTTTGCCCTGCTTGTACTCATACCGCACGATCGCGCCGGCATCTTTGGCGATCTCGGCACTTCCGTCCGTCGAATTATTGTCATAAACATAAATCGACGCCTCAGGAAGCGCTTCCTTATAATCCTTTACAACCTTCGCGATAGTCCTGCTTTCATTATAACAGGGTATCAGCACCGCAATCCTGCTCAAAATCTTCCCTCCGGCTCCTTTGTAAGCATTACTCGTGTTATTCTATCATATATGCCGGAACGCCTCAAGTCCTACGCCTTTTCTTTTCGCTATCTGCGCTCAGGACGGCACTTACGATGATCATTATGACTGGGCATGTTATCCCGATAAGCACCGTGTTGCCCACGAGGCTCTTGGCGCTTGACAGAAGCTCATCGTAAATGCTCACTTCCTCGACCATGAACCTAACGAGCGGAAGAAAGACCAGCCCTATGAAAATCGAGGTCATTATCTGAACGGCATTGAAGTCGATAAATCCGCGCGGCGTAAAATCATCAGGTTTATAATGCATTTTCCCGAAATACAGGCCGATGAAAAAACCGTACAGCCCGGTCGCAACTATCCTGGGATAGCTTATAGCCGACTCTAACATTATATATGTCAGAAATCCGCCCGTCAGCCCGCAGAGAAATCCGCTGACAGGGCCGAAGAACACCGCTGCTATGGCCACAACCAGCATTCCCGGCTGAACCCACGTGAAAATGCTCCGCTGGATAACGGATGCGCCTAAAAGATAAGTCTCGAGCTGTCTAAGCAGCACAAACACGGTAACCAACGATACCGTAGCTATTATTTCTTTAGTTCCGTACCTGAATTTATCCATAGTCTTAAAATATCACTCCGTAGAAAAAACCACAAGGCGAAGTTGCCTGTATTCTCAGTTCTGGCTCATTTGGGCATCTATCCACTCCACTCTTTCCTTATAGAAAGAGATAACATTATCGCTGTATTCGTCATAGTTCTCGCCGTAATCAAGCGGAACTTCATATATTATCGGGCTTCCGTAGAACAGAAAATTCAGATATGCATCATCACCGAGAAGCTCCCTCTGCTTCTCGAACTCCGAAACTCCGCTAAGCAGCGCTTCACGGACCCCTCCGTTGCGATAAACATCCTCAACGGCGCTTACAAACTCTTCTCTTTCGAAAAGCTTCGCGTACCAGCCCATGTTCCTTATTTTCCATCCTTCGGGAGTGCTGAAATCAACATGCTCCTTTTCATACGGAGAGCCGAGAGTGAGATCCATATCCCAAATAGGTCCAAAATGCACTTTTGAGTCGGTATGTCTGTACCAGAAGTATGTGCTCCTTGAACACGCATCATAATTCATAGATACTTCCTGTATCCAATAGTATACAGCCAGGCTCTTCAGATCGCATATATCGCCAAGGCTCCCGGATGATGGATCATCCCTTTCTGTGATGAAATTCTGAAGTATTTCCGAAGCTTCTGAGTATTCCTGTTCAGAAGGCGTCTGAGGATAAAGAAGATCGGCAACAGGATATTCAAACCCGTCGGCAAACCATGCAGACGATTCGTATCTTATAGGATTCTCCGGTTCAGGAGGATCAAGCCTGTAGAAGAAATCCCCGCCGGTAAGCGCTACCCTGTTCTTATTCCTGCTTATCTTAGAAGACAGAGTATAGACACCCTGATATTTTCCGTCGACATACAGATTGACGTTCATCATGTTCGGCTGATACTCTATTCCGGCCCGGCGCGATATCTCATTGAACGTCACATTCTTGATAAGAGATCTGTCATACGCGTTCCCGATCAGGTTCCAGTTCTTGTTCTTTCCGAGTCCTAAAAGGTTCTGCGCCTTCTTGAGCCTTAAGCTGTATGATCTCTTATGGTCGAGATCCCAGCTTGTACTGCCCCTGCCCTGAAGCGATGCGGTCGTTTTGAATGAGCCCTCATCGGCTGCGCTCAAGTATTCCCTGTACCATCCGTTTTCGCGGGAATCATTCTCGCCTACACATATGTGCATATTGCCATCGCATATGATGTCCTTTTCAGAAGAGGCATTCATTGCGGAATACACAGCAGGATCCTCTGATTCGAAATACACCGTCGGAAGAGTCGGATGCTCGAGCAGAACCTGCCACGGACCTATCATGACATCCTCGGTAAAATCGTAAACACGTCTTGCAAGATAGTTTCCTTCCTTATCTCTTATATACACGGAAACAGATTCAGGATTTACCGCCTCAGGAACAATCAGATGTATGATGCCGTCACCTAGGCTATAGCTCTCGACATCAGTCGGAAGATGCCGGTTTTCGTCCCGCGCTGCTAAAAGATCAAAATACGGCAGGGTCAGTATCACCTCATCCGTGCATTCCATAGTCGGTCTGAGACTTCTTGCATCGCTCTTCTTTTCGCACAAAAGAGCCCCTGCAAGTGCAGCGGCCCCTATGAAGCATGCAGTTAAAAGAAACAATAGCCGTTTTTTCAAAGCCTAACCTCTGAATTCTCCATCATGTGCCACAAGAGACACGGTGTCCACTCCGGAAAGATTCTTAAGTGCCTTAACCATCTCGTCCGCATCCCTTACCCTCACCTCAAATACAGTGTTCGTGCCGGAAGACGTCACATTGACCGATTTCACGCTAACAACCCTTCCATAAGGGCTTACAGCCTCTTTTATCTCATCTGTAGACAATCCGCCGTCAAACCCTACGAAAAGCAGCATGCCGGATCTCCTGTCAGGAATGAATCTCAGTATCGCTATCGCTATCGTAACGCAGACCGCGAGCACAACCGCGACCTTATATAGCCCTGCTCCGCATATGATTCCTGTACCTATCGACCAGAAAAGGAACAGAAGATCGATCGGTTCCTTTATTGCTGTACGGAATCTGACGATGGAAAGCGCACCGACCATACCGAGAGAGATAACGAGACTGCTCTGCATCGCAAGTATTATTCCTGCAGTAACTATCGCCATCGCTACCATCGAAATGTTGTATTCCTTTGAATAGAACGCATTCTCGGTAATGAACCTGTACACTGCGAAAAGATACATTGCGATAAGGAATGTTATCCCAAGCGTCATTACTATTTCCGCAACGGTGATGTCAGCACCCGAAAATCCGCTGATGAAGTTGTTCGAAATGATGTCTTTAAAACTCATTTGGCTCCTCCGTGTTTATTCTTTGTATTCTGACCAGTTTTCTCTTTCTGATATGTTTCCGTTTACAGTATACCAGCGGCTGTCCGAAATGTCATAAACATTCTCGCCGTGATGGGATGTGATTCCGTTCGTTGAGGCATTTATGATGAGCGGACCGTTATCCTTCGCAGAATTATCGATCTTCCTGCCCGTATAGGGGTTAACAGGCTCTGAAACGATTCCTTCCATAGCGATTGCCGGAATATCCGCATTTACCATAAAGCTTTCATCGGATGAAACCTCGCCGCGAGCGTCAAAATCCTTTATCAGCAGTATCGGATTGACCGCCTCGGCATCAAGTCCTATGTCATCCATGACAAGGTCGGAAAACTGCCCGTATGCATATCCGTGATCGGCGGTGATTATTATCCTCGTATTATCGTAGACGCCCTCTTCCTTCAGTTTGCGGAGCCACTTGGCCACAAAAAGATATGTCGATGCATTCGAATCATAGTTCTTGAGCCTGTCATCGTTATCGAGAAGAAGCGTCCTGCCGTCTACGGTCTTATCTCGTCCGTCAGTGCTGTTGTACTCTGTCACAGATGTCAGAATATAATCCGGCGGGTCAAGGAAAGTCGGCTCATGAGGCATGTAATTCTGCATCATTATAAGTTCGCCCGTATCTTTACCGGTTATTTCAGTCAGCTCGTCAAGATGCTTCATAACGACATAGCTGTTCGCAAAGGCGTTGGTCACCCTGTTCGGATAGAGGGCGCAGTATCCGCCGTCATCATACATCGGCTTCTGTAAGATCAGCGGCATCACTCTGCAGATGCTGTAGAAAAAGAAATTGCGCTTCTGCCGTTCCGGATCCGTGGCTTTCAGCTCATCTTCCGTCAGAAAGCCCGAGTAGATCCCGGTAGTCAGCCAGGCGGTATCGCAGTTTTCTATCCCGTCATATATTGAAAGGTCCCCGTCGTCCTTGAAATTCCCATAAGGCACGTCACAGATCGTCGAATGGTATCCTTCGCCTGAAAAAAGCTTCGGCAGGACCGTCAGGGACTCATTCATCTTTTCCTTAAGCGTCTCATCCGTCCTCTGATTAATAGCCCATGCCGTATACTCGTATCCTCCATAAAGCGAGGGGATTCCCTGGCTCGTACATGCCGCCGTTGAAACAGTATTCGGATAATAAACGAATCCGCTGAAATCTGCGGCAAGATCCGGCAGCTCTTCAAGTATATAAGGGAAATATCCGCCGATCGCCTTATCCAGAACAAGTATGACGACATTTTTCCCCGTACGGCTGAACTTCAGGATGGGGTCAAACTTATCTGCAATTACTGTCGATGATTTATAATTTTCAGAGTTCCTGACCTTCACAGAAGTAGTAACAGTCTGATATATACCGATGGCGGCGGCACTTATAGCCAGAATAGACATCGCGGCCATAAGTTTTCCCGGATATTTCCTGACCAGTACGGTCAAAAGCATCGCAACAACGAGTATCGTACATAGGTTCATTACTATCTCGTACGGCGAATACCCGAAAGTCTCCGAATATTTCAGGTCATCGAAAAGCACCCCGAAATTACGGTCGAAAATCATATAGTTCATAAAGAACACTGCCGCCCCTGCGAGCCAGAATCTTGAATATATCTTCTTAAAGCGCGGTGAACCGAGAAAGAACACGACGCCTGACCACACAAGAAAAACTCCGGCTGCCGTTGCAAGCGTGGTATAGACATACATCGTCGGATCAGCGTATTTCCCGCGTTTAATGAATTCAAGCGGCGAAGAAGTTATTACCGAAAGCGGTATGACCATCCCGGTCAATATCGAGATGAACAGGGATGAAGCGAACCATATCCCTTTTGAATGCTCTTCGTCTGTCATGTCATGACCTGATGTCTTTTCGGTCTTGGGCTTCTCGTTGATTCCGGCAATGGACATGACCGCATTCTTACCGAGTGAGAACAGGTTGTTCAATGTCCAGTAAAACACGAGTCCCGACGGACTGTTGTACAGAAGAACGAGAAACACCAGCGCCAGAACGATGGTCTGGACCTTCTCCCTGAGCGGACCGCCCTTTGTATATATCACCGATGATATAAGATTGATAGCGGTCATCAGCACAGGAAGCAGATTAACGGAAAAATTCTGAAAACGCACAATCCCGTCAGGACTTCCCAAGTCATTTATCATAAGAAACGGAACGCCGTGAAGCAGCTGGAGCTCCGAAAGAAATTTATATGCGGCTATGAAGAACGGGACCTGCAGCAGAAGCGAAAGAGAACTTCTCAGAACATAATAAGGCTGATAATCGTTCTGCCGATAGTATTCCGACAATACCATGAAGCGCTCATCGCCGGAGAAAGTCTTCCGGATATGCTTGATCCAAGGCTCCATCTTCTTCTGTTTTGTCCTGTCCTCGGCACACACCTTATCGGACAGAAGATAAAGGGGCAGAACAAGGATATTTACTGCTAAGCTAACGGAAATAATGGATATCCCCGGATTACGGCAGATCGTATATGCCGTTCTGAATATTATCTCAAGCAGCAGCCAGATAGGCCGTATCAGCAGATCATACAGTATTTCACCCATAACAGCATATATTATACAATAAACCCTATTTTTTATAAATAAATATTTGCCCGATCTCTATATGAATCTCGCAAGACAGGCGGCATATTTTGAGCTGCTGGTCCTCTGAAGGCCGAGTCCTCCCAAAACAGAAACAATCTCATCCGGGAGGAACTCATCATATTTGATCTCGAGAATATGCTCTCGGCCGTCGAGCGCCGGCCTTCCGGTCAGGTTTTCATCAAAAAACCGGGAATATTCCTGTGATCCAAAGACGTTCCTGTCAAATGTTATGCGGACGTTTCCTATGTCATAAACATATGCATCTCTTTCATAGTCAACGATAACCGAAGGACGGTATGCGAGCGTGCTGATTTTCGCTAGATATTTCTCAAAAACGCGGGCTTCATCCTCTCTGCCCTCCTTTTTCCTTTCACTTATAGCTTCCGACAGAATGCGTACTGCACCCCCTCCCGATATGAGTGCATCAGCCATCTGTTCCGATATCTTTGCGCTCATCTTGGAAATAGTCTCCCGGTGGCGGATCTTTATCTCGGCGATAGCTAAATCCGCTCGGCAGTTGTATGTTCTGATCCTGTATTTCTCTCTGGTAGAGACTCCGGCGGCATTCTCGTAAAAGCACGTATGTGAAGGACTGTCGAAATACACGCTCCTGATCCTGTAAAAACTTCCGCTCTGGTGAGCATCTTTTTTCATGAGCGAGGCAATGCGGCACCTGCAGTCCAGCATCACGTCATCACCGACTATGTATTTCAGTTCTTTGCGGTATCCGTCCATAATCAATCCTTTAAGCAGTTCCAGCTCTAGCTGACCGCTATCTCCTTACGAAGCCTTGTGGAATATATGGTCAGGGCTTTGATTTTCTTTCCCGTGATCTGCGAAAGCGCCTTTCCGTAGTATTCCAGCTGAGTCCTGTATCTGTTTATGAGCATAGTTTCATCATTAACATGATCGGTCTTGTAATCGACCACGGTTATCCCTTCATCATCAGTGAAGAATGCATCTATTATTCCCTGAACAAGTATCGTCTCTCCATCAACATCAACCCCGATAACAAACGGCTGCTCCCTGAAAAGCACACCTTGCGCCTTGGCTTTTCGCATTCTGTTTCCCAAGGATGAATTCAGGAAAAACGCCACATCGCCCGGTCTTATCGCTTCAGCTTCGGCAGCGTCCATCCGGTGGAGTTTTCGCATTTTCTCAGTGAATCCGATAACGTCATCCTCAGTCACATTTCTCTTTTCAGGATCATCCGGGTAGTCCCACAGCTCCATGATCCTGTGGAATGCGGTTCCATAGAACGTTCCGCCCGTAGCCGTCTGCCCCTCTTTTCTCATGAATGCAGGAATGTACTTTTCCGGATCGGTTTCACCGAAAAGGCGCTCTCCTTCCTGAACGAGCGCACCCGGCTCGTCCATCTCCTTCATCGCCCTGTGCTTAAGCTCAGAAACTGACAGTTTTGCCGTAAGATCCGGCCTTATCGGGTACGGATAGGAGAACGAAAGCGGCTGAAGGTAATCCGGCAACGGAAAATCACCTTTCTGCTCCGGGTCCCTTGCCATCGCAAAAATCGCATCTGCCGCTGACTCCCTCTCCATATGGGCCATAAACCTCTGGACGGTCAGTTCTTCCTCCGTAACATATGAAATATCGATATGTTCAAAGCCTTCCTTCCCGTATGCCGTCTTCAGCATGCCAAGATATGAGCTATGATCGTAGCCCGGAACTTGTGAAAACTCCTTGGTATCAGACCCTACCATTATGAGTTTTTCCCGGGCTCTGGTCATCGCAACATAAAATATGCGCATTTCCTCGGCTATAGACTCAAGCCGGTTTTCCTCCCTCGCGATGATTTTAGGAAGCGTAGGGCTCATAATTCTCATATCAAGATCGGTATATGCCGTTCCGAACCCGCATTTTGCGTTCCATATTATCCTTCCGCGTTCATCCGAGGCGTTCCTCTTCCGTTCAATTCCCGCCAGGAAGCAGACGGGGAATTCAAGCCCCTTGCTCCCGTGCATCGTCATGATCCTGACAACATCATCATTTTCCGATGTTATTCCGGCCTCGCCGTCATCTATCTCATATTTCCTTATCTGATCCATATAGGTTATGAACCGGTACAGACCTTTAAAGTTCGTTTTCCCGTATTCCTCGGCCTTTTCTAGCAGCATGCTGAGATTTGCCATTCTCTGCGGACCTTTGCTCATGCATCTGACATAGTCACCGTAATGCCTGTCGATGAAATCGGACAGCAGCCCATGAACGGGCGTATAGGTTGACATAACTTTGTACTGAGTGATCAGATCGACCAGTTTCCGGCACTTTCCCTTAAGCTCACCCCCCGCCTCGTCATAAGCTGCAAGTCTTACCCGTTCATAAAGGCATTTCCCCGAACCATATGAAACAGCAAGTTCAGCCATATCAGTATCGGAAAATCCTCCCGCAGGACTTCTCATGAGCGTAGCAAGGGGTATGTCACAGAAAGGATTGTCAACTGCCGACAGGAAAGCTAACGCGGTCTGCACCTCGATAGTTCCGAAATAGCCCTCCCGGCCCGCCACCGAAAGCGGAATTTCCGCAGAAGAGAAGACTTCCCTGAAAACAGGCTCAAATTTTCTCATGGACCGGACGAGAATCGTAAAATCCCTGAAAGAGACAGGGCGCATCATATCTGACTTCTTATCATAAATCGTAAATCCCGACCTGATCATTGACAGGATCTTCCCCGCGATGATGTTCGCTTCCATTTCCTCTGAAGGAAGATCTCCTTTCATTCCTATGATGATCTCGGTCCTGTATGTCATATCCTTGCACGGGAGTGCATTTTTGAAGCATCTGGCACCATAAACAAGTGCAGACTCATTATATTCTATTCCTCCGGTATCGGGGTGCATGATCCGGCTGAACACCTCATTGACCGAATCAACGACCTCCCGGCGCGATCTGAAATTATCATTTAGAAGTATGCGCCTTCTGCCTGTTCCGCTGTCAGAATAAGAGTTATATTTTGAAAGGAATATGTCAGGACGTGCCTGCCGGAATCCGTATATGCTCTGTTTCACGTCCCCGACCTGAAAAACGTTTCCTGGATCGTGGCGGCATATGAGTGACACAAGAACTTCCTGAGTCATGTTGGTGTCCTGATATTCATCCACATATATCTCGACGAATTTTTCCCGATAAAGCGCCGCAATATCCGGATTGCTGAGTATCTTTAATGCCAGATGCTCCATATCGTTGAAGTCGATAACGTTGATCTCGCGTTTCTTTTCCTCATAAATCTTCGCGAAATCAAGCACCGTATCAATGAGTGAACTGAGCGCCGGAGCGGCTGAAACCGTCCTATCATAAACCGTCTGAAAATCAGAAACGAGAAGCTGCGCGATTTTTGAAAACTCAAGCTTCATTATATCACGGCAGGTCTTGACGGCTTCCTGAGCATCGGCCCCGGCTTCGTCGAGGTTTTTGCTTAGCACTCTTCCGAAGGGAGCAAATGATGCCGAGCAGACCGTCCTGCGTATTTCATCATATATTTCCCCTCCTGAAGCGCTCTGGGAGCGGATTGCCGCGCCAACTTCAGAAAGCACTCTTGAGTAGGATTCGATGCAGGCCCTGTACGGCAGGAGTTCCTCATGTTCATCAATGATGTCTCCTGCTATACCTGCAACCTCGAGAAGGTACCGCGTTCTTTTCTCAATGATCGACAGGAACTTCGCAACAATGGGCGATTCCGAAAATGCACCGACAGAGTCATATATATAATTCCTGCAGGATTCCCTGGCGAACTTCTCGGGATCAGGATCTGCCGATATGAAATCATAGATCGGTATTATGAGCTCCGCGAACCTCAGATCCGATTTCGCGTCCGAATAGCATGAAACTGCGTGAAGAAACTGCGGATCTCCCTTTTCATACGCTCTCTCAAGGCACTCATCGAGTGCTTCCTGCCTCAGCAGCTTGCATTCGCTGTCATCGGCAACTCGGAAATCCGGGTCAAGAGATGCTTCATCAAAATGATCAGTGATCACGCTCTTGCAGAAGCCGTGTATAGTGGAAATACTTGCACTATGGACAAGAATGCTCTGCTTCTCGAGATTTTCGAGTATATGCTCATCCGCACCTTCCTTAGAAAGCTTCTCTATCCTTTTATCAAGCGTGTTCCTTATACGTTCACGCATTTCCGATGCCGCGGCATTCGTGAACGTCATGATCAGCATTCTGTCAACGTCGACTGGGTCTTTGCCGGTTATACGTCCGATAACACGCTCAACAAGAACACTTGTCTTGCCGCTTCCCGCAGACGCCGACACAAGTACGTCTGAATCCCTTATATCTATTGCAAGTCTCTGGTTTTGGGTGAAATCCATTAAAACTCCTAATCACGTTTGAATATGTCTCTTGTGTAAACCCTGTCTGCCACATCATCAAGACAGCGGTCATATCTGTTGGCGATGATAGCATCGCTCCGTTTTTTGAACGATTCAAGATCGTTTTCTACCTCTGAACCGAAAAATGAATCCCCATCAGGAAGCGAGGGCTCATATATTATGACATCAGCGCCCTTTTCCTTCACGCGCTTGACTATTCCCTGGATAGAAGAATGACGGAAATTGTCGGAATTCGTCTTCATCGTCAGCCGGAAAACTCCTATTGTGACATTCTTCTTCGTCTTATCAGCATTTCCGGCTCCCGCTATCTCAAGCACGCGTTCCGCTATATAGTCCTTACGTGTTCTGTTGCTTTCAACGATAGCACTGACCATGTTCTGCGGGACATCCTCGAAATTCGCAAGGAGCTGCTTTGTGTCTTTCGGCAGGCAGTATCCGCCGTAGCCGAAAGAAGGATTGTTATAATGATCGCCGATCCTGGGGTCAAGGCAGACTCCCCTGATGATCTCCTCAGTGTTAAGTCCCTTTGATTCGGCATATGTATCGAGTTCATTGAAATAGGAAACCCTCAGGGCGAGATACGTGTTCGCGAACAGCTTTACGGCTTCAGCTTCGGTGAATCCCATGAAGAGCGTATCTATGTTCTCCTTTTTTGCTCCTTGCTGAAGCAGGGCGGCAAATATGCGCGCATCCTTTTCGGTGCTCTCATCGCACGATACTATGATGCGCGAAGGATAGAGATTATCGTAGAGAGCCCGAGATTCACGGAGGAACTCAGGGCTGAAGATCAGCCGGTCCGTATCGAACTTACTTCTAGCCGCTATAGTATATCCTACCGGAATAGTCGATTTTATGATCATGACTGCCTTCGGATTGACTTTCAGCACCTGGCTTATGACCGATTCGACTGCCGAACAGTCAAAGAAATCCTTCTCGCTGTCATAATTCGTCGGAGCGGCGATTATCACGTATTCAGCTTTTGCGTAAGCGCTGTCGCCGTCCACAGTAGCCGTAAGGTCCAGATCCTTCTCGGCAAGGTATTTTTCGATATACTCATCCTTTATCGGCGACCTGCGGCTGTTTATCATATCAACCTTTTCGGGAACGATATCCACCGCGGTAACATGATTATGCTGAGAAAGAAGCACCGCGAGCGAAAGTCCTACATATCCTGTTCCCGCCACCGCGATGTCATATTTTCTGTTGATCAATACCGAATCCTTCATGTCTGTGCATTCTCCAATCACTATTTTATATTTTTTCCGTCACTCGGAACGATTTCCGAACTCGTTTCAGAAGCCGAAAAATCGCGCGTTCTCATCTTTTCGATCCATTCATCGTTTGTAATCTTCTTATAGGATTGCGTCCCGCCTTCCTCTTCGTCAATCCCGTCGGAATCCTCCCCGTTCTCTTCGGTGTCAGCTTGTACTCTCCCCTTGTTTATGCAGACCGAGCCGTAAGGGCAGAAGCCGCAGTCAGGCTCAGTAAAGCGCGTACAGCTGTCAGGGACAGGAATGCCGATATTTCCGCTCATTATATCCTCTCCCATGCTCTTAATGGCTTTTGTCACATATTCGCCGAGCACGCTGAAATCATCGGGTGAAAGAGCCTGCTTTGATTTTCTTACCTCACCGCTTTTCGTGAGGGTAATTCCGAGCACCGCGGAATCATCCGAAATGCCCTCGTCCATAAGCTCAAGCACCGATACATCATTGCTTGCAAGACCGTTCAGGTGTAGCTGTTTCATTACAAGCTTTCGGATTTCCTCGACGGAAAGCTCCCCGTCGGCCTCGATCAGCGGATCGTCGAACTTGTAGTAGAAAACACCCGCAGGAACTACTTCCTTTTTGCTCTGAGCACCTATACGCTTCCGCTCAAGCGCTTCGGCGGCATTTAAGTACACGAGAAGCTGGAGCTGTCTTCCCTCATAAACGGCCGCAAGGTTCATATCATGCTTGGATGATTTATAATCGATGATCCTGACATACACGCCGTCATCCTTCTCGCATGTGTCTACTCTGTCTATCCTCCCCCGAAGTCTTATCAGTTCATCATCCTTGAGCCTTATGGATAACGCATCACCAGTCATGCTATCAAAGTCCACTTCGAAATATTTAGGCTGGAATTTCCCGCTCTTCAGCTGTAAGCTCACTATATCCGCGCTTTTCCTCATAATGGACCTTATCCGGTTTTCCATATATGCATTCCTTGCGGATGAAGACAGCTTGTGCGGTCTGTACTGTTCCAAAGTTATGTTAACCGCTTCGTCCATCAGCCGGTTCCGTTCATCTTCTGTAATATCCGCCCAGTCTGAGCCGTTTTTGGTCATCAGCTCGGAATAAACCTTCATCGAATCGTGGAAAATAGTACCCATATCTTTCGATTCAAAAGAGAAAAGCTCACGCTCGCGGAGCTTAAGAGCATATTCAAGAAAATACCTGTATGCGCATTTCGCATAAGTCTCAAGCCTTGTTATGCTTGTTGCTATCCGCTTCCCGTATATCGCATGGGCAAGCGCCGCGCCTATAGAATCATTCGCATCCTTTCCCCGGTTAAGAATTTCTCTTTCAAATATTGCCAAAAGACGTGGCCTGTAATTTTCATCCGAAAGGAAAAACCTGGCAAGGCCTATGGTCCTTTCCGACATAGACGGCGGGAGGGCACCCGTTATCGCGGGGACTATCAGGCCCGTAAGTTCCTCGAATGCCTCCTCGGCATCCGTATAGTATTCGGGAACAAGCGGCATTGTTTCGATTCTCACACTCGGATCTGCCTCTGCGAGCTTTTTAGTTATGTAAGATGGCTGAACCGATCTGCCGGCGGACGAAACCCTCGGATATGATACATATAGCCTTTCTGACGGCCTGTTTATCGCCATATACACATAAAGCTGCTGAGAAAACATATCTTCCTTTGCAGTTGGAGCCAGATGCGTTTCCTTGACCGCATCCGTAAGGAATTCCCGGTCGCTTTCATTGATTATGCCCGCAGGCTCTGCGATCTTCGGGATCACCCCGTCAACAGCTCCGACTATGAACAGAGCCTTTATATCGTTCAGGCGGCTTCTCGTAAGATCCCCGACCTGCACGTAATCCATACCCTTCGGAAGCATGCCGATCCTAATGCTGTCAAGCCCGGCATCAAGAAGTTTCGAAAAGCCTCTTATATCCATCTTCTCATCCGGGATCAGGGCGCAGAGCTCATCCAGAATATCCATGATCTTGACGTATATCTTTTTGTATTGTTCGGAAAGTGCGGTATTGCCTGCTTTTTCGAAGTCCTCAGACGCTTTTTTTAGCTTCTCCTCAATTCCTTCTGCCTCGACGGCAATATAAAGAGCCTCGGCAAACTGCCTGACTGTCCTTAAAGAGCCTGCATTGAACGATGCTCCGCCGAGTTTTTCAGCAAAAAGGTCTGTTTTTGCGATGAAACTCTCCCGCAGCGAATTAAGCCCGATAAGCTCGTCGGCTCCAACAGACTGAGTATGTGCATCGAACCGTACGTGCCAAGCCTTCCGGCCTTTTATCCCCGCGGCAAGACAGTAGTTTTCAAGAGTATCGATCTCGTCCTCAGAAAATCCCGCAAGGCCCGACTTCAGGAAGCGGAACACTGAATATGTGCTGTAATTCTCGCATATGACAGCCAGAAAAGCACGGGTATACTCAATAAAAGGATTGAGAAGGATCGGTTCGGCGGTATCTATGAAAAAAGGGATTCCGTGAATTCCGAAGCAGCGCTCAATAATATGCCTGTAGCCTTCTGTATCGCCTGTTACAACTGCAACGTCACGATAGTGATATGCCTCATTCCGGACTAGATCCATGATCTTTGTGAAGACCATACGGATCTCTTCCTCGGGATTCTGACCCGACATAATATGTACAGAGGTGTTATTTAATTTCCAGCGCGAAGCGCCTTTTGTGTATACAATTTTGTCCTGTGTGTTATTTATCCCGAATTCTTGGGATTTGTATGAATCCAGTATTGTTATTCTTCTCTCATCGGCAATACGTCCGAGCTGATTCATGGTGTTCTTGGATAGATAAAATAACTCATGTTCTTTTAACTCGGTTCCGTTATTGTATTCTTGTATACAATCATCCAGAACTAGCGAAATATGAACGTTTATGGCATATTCCATAAGAGTTCCGATCAGATTGTTCTGAACCGGGTTGAATCCGGTGAATCCGTCGAAAACTATCTCGCTGCATTTCACCGTCTGCGACTTCGGGATAAGACGGCAAACGCTCTCAAGTGTTTCCTCGGTTGTCGTATACTTATCCTTTATATAATCCTTGAACGATGAGTAGAGCGTGGTGACATCGCTGAGTTTCTCGGCGAGGAGCCCCCGCCCCGCAGTCTTTGCGGCATCTGCCATCTCCCCGGCTTTCTCGGGGCTTATCCTGTACTGCATGAACTCGGAGATAACGGATTTGATCTTGTCGATATATCCCAGCTTATCGATGTTCTTTGCCAGAACTGTCAGATCCTGCTGTTTTTTCAAGGCCAGCATCCCGATGATCAGGCTCTTTCCCATGTCATCAAGCATCGTGGCATCAGAATCGGCGGCCCCGACCTCATCCCTTATTCTGTGTGCAAGCCTCGAAAAAGAAAGGACGTCTATGTTCAGGATACCGCAGTTTTTCGACCCGAGGACCAGCTCTCTCTGTGTCGCGAGCCCGAACTGTTCGGGAACGACAACAAGATACTGCCTCTCAGGATGAAGGTCCGCTTCATCTAATATGTACTTGTAAAGGCGGTGCGATCTGTCGCTTTTCGCTCCGCCGAGCCAGAATTTCAGTGCCATATCATTATTCTATCTGAATTGAAACTGTTGTCAATTATACCGGTAGGTGATATACTCGTATCTGTTAACAATGGCTGGGGGTGACCGGAAACGGTCTGAGATCACACCCCTATAACTTGATCCGGGTCATACCGGCGAAAGGAAGCGAGGTATATTATGAAACAATCTTTTTCTGCAAAAGGATTGGCGGCGTGCGGAGTGTGCATAGCTCTTGCGTTCGTCCTGTCCTTTGTCAAACTCTTTTCTGCACCCCTTGGCGGGTCTGTAACACTCTGCAGCATGTTTTTCATCTGTATAATAGGCTATCTCTTCGGCTGGAAATACTCACTGACGGCCGCGCTTGCCTATGGTCTGCTGCAGTTTGTCCAGAAGCCGGAAATCTACGCTCCTCTTCAGGTCATCATGGATTATGTTCTGGCATTCACCGCTCTTGGACTGTCCGGTTTCTTCCGGAAAGAGAAAACCGGCATGTTCATCGGTTATATCGTGGGAGTTACCGGAAGATTCATATTCTCTTCATTATCAGGATACATCTTCTTTGCTGATTACGCTCCTGAGGGATGGAATCCGCTCGTATACTCTCTGTGCTACAACGGGTCATATATGTACATTGAAGCGGCGATCACTCTTGTGATCATAGTGATTCCGCCGGTAGAGCATGCCATTGAACGTATCAAACGCACTCTTAACTGACATGCCTTCCTATATTTCTGAAAAACCAGTGAAGACGCCGGCACATAGCCGGCGTCTTTTTATGGCAGATTTTCCCTGTCAAGAACTGAACTTAAATATTGAACAGCATGTCTCCGTACTGCGGGAACGGCCACATGTCCCTTGCAGTGAGCTTTTCCATGGTATCGCATACTTTGCGGAGCTCATTCATCGCGGGTATGACGCTGTCCCTGTAGTACTGGCCTCTTGCAAGATCGTCCATAAAGTCCGTCTTCGCGATGAGCGTTTCAAGCAGAACCGTTTTGGTAACGGCCTCATCGCTGAGGGCTGAAAGCGTTCCGGCAGTCTCCTCTTCCATGCTTCGCGGCATGTCGATTCCTAGCCTTTCAGCAGCCGAAAGCTTGTCATTAAGAACAGACGTAAGCTGTCCGATATACCTGCTCACTGCCGGAAGAATCTCCTTCCTGGCCATGTCTATCATCGTGTGTGCCTCTATATTGATGATCTTGTTGTATGAATCGAGAAGAATCGCATAGCGGCTCCTCATCTCTTTTTCAGTATAAATGTTATGGCTCGTGAACAGTTTTATGTTCTTTTCCATAAGGAAAGCAGGAAGCGCGTCAACAGTCGTCTTAAGGTTCGCAAGCCCGCGGCGTTTTGCCTCTTCTTCCCAGACACCCGAATATCCGTCACCGTTGAACAGAATACGCTTATGTTCCGTTATCGTCCTTTTGATCAGGTCATTCAGAGCCTGCGTGAAGTTTTTGCTATCGGCTTTCTCAAGCTCGTCTGCAAACTGCTTCAGCTCTTCCGCCATTATCGTATTTATCACGGTATTGGCGCCGGCTATCGACTGCGAGCTTCCGACTGATCTGTATTCGAACTTGTTGCCGGTAAAAGCGAAAGGCGATGTACGGTTCCGGTCCGTAGAATCCTTGGGGATCGACGGAAGGACGCTGACTCCTATCTCCATCCGTCCGGATCCGCTCCCCGCGTATGATTTTCCCTCTTCTATGCAGTCGAGCACCTCTGCGAGATCGTCTCCGATGAACACTGAAACAATCGCCGGCGGGGCCTCTGCACCTCCGAGACGGTGATCATTACCGGCAGAAGCGACACAGACGCGCATCATCTCCTGATATTCATCGATACCCTTTATCATGGCCGCAAGGAACAGAAGGAACTGCGCATTCTCATAAGGTGATTTTCCCGGCTCTAACAGGTTCATTCCCGTATCCGTCGAAATCGACCAGTTGTTATGCTTTCCGCTTCCGTTCACACCCTCAAAAGGCTTTTCATGGAGCAGGCAGACCATTCCGTGCTTTCTGGCAACGTTCTTCATAATCTCCATCGTCACCTGGTTCTGATCGGTCGCGAGATTGGTCGTAGTATATATAGGCGCAAGCTCATGCTGCGCAGGAGCCGCCTCATTATGTTCAGTTCTGGCGTAGACACCGAGTTTCCAGAGTTCCTCGTTGAGCTCCTTCATGAACGCCGATATTCTGGGCTTAATAGCTCCGAAATAGTGGTCATCCATCTCCTGTCCCTTAGGAGCAGGTGCTCCGAAGAGCGTCCTTCCGCAGAAAATCAGGTCACGCCTGCGGTCGTAGAGTTTCCTGTCCACAAGGAAGTATTCCTGCTCGGCGCCGACCGTTGTCCACACATGCTTAACGTCCTTGTTGCCGAAAAGCTTAAGGATGCGCATTGCCTGGGTATTTATCTCTTCCATGGAGCGCAGAAGCGGAGTCTTTTTATCAAGTGCCTCCCCTCCGTATGAGCAGAATGCCGTAGGAATGCAAAGAACCCCGTCCTTCACGAATGCATAGCTTGTCGGGTCCCATGCCGTATAGCCTCTGGCCTCGAAAGTCGCCCTCAGTCCTCCCGAAGGGAAGCTTGAAGCATCCGGCTCGCCCTTTATAAGCTCTTTTCCGGAAAACTCCATCAGCGCCCGTCCGTCCAGCTGCGGTGAGATGAAAGAATCATGCTTTTCCGCCGTTCTTCCTGTCATGGGCTGGAACCAGTGCGTGAAATGCGTAGCGCCCTTTTCGACCGCCCAGTCCTTCATAGCCGTGGCGACCTCATTCGCGACGGTAATGTCAAGCTCCTTCCCGTCCTCTATCGTCTTATGGAGCGATCTGTAGGTATCCTTCGGAAGCCTCTCCTGCATAACAGCATCGTTAAATACCATGCTTCCGAATATTTCAGGTACGTTCGTCATCTTATATCTCTCCTTCAAAAACCGTGACAGCTCCGCCGGTCATGTATACTCTGCCATCATTGTTCCTGTCCCATAATATATCAAGGTCACCGCCCTTTAAATGCACATTCACCCTGTCATCCGTCAGATTGTTCAGAATGCAGGCAACGGCGGCCGCACATGCGCCGGTTCCGCAGGCAAGAGTCTCTCCCGCTCCGCGCTCCCACACGCGCATCCATATGTTCTGCCTGTCCATGACATGCACAAACTCCGTATTTATGCGGTTTGGGAAGGCTAAATGATTTTCGAACTTAGTTCCGAGCTGCTCGATAGGAACCGTGCCGACATGGTCGACAAATACGACGCAGTGGGGATTGCCCATAGAAACGCAGGTTACTTTGTAATTTGAATCATCAACGAAAAGGTCATGCGATATGACTCTATCGCATCCGTCAGAAAAGATCACGGGAATCTTGTCGGGCTCGAGTATCGGCTCACCCATATCGACCCTGACCTTAAGGGCGGCCATGCCGTCCTCCCTCGTCGAGAAAGATGTTCCGGTCAGATCGTTGACTCTCTCGGGACCGGCCTCAAGATGGATCTTCTTCAGCTGTCCCCCGGAAAGGATCGTCATATCCTTCTTATCCACGATTCCCTTATCATAGACGTATTTTGCAACGCATCTGATACCGTTTCCGCACATTTCCGAATATGATCCGTCCGCGTTGTACATCTTCATCTCGCAGTCGGCGCCTTCGGCGGGGCAGATGAAAATCGCGCCGTCGGACCCTATCCCCTTGTGCCTATCGCTCACCTCTTTAGCGAAAACCCCCATGTTTTCGACTTTTTCGGTAAAGCAGTCCACGTAAACGTAGTCATTTGAACATCCGTGCATCTTCGTGAATTTCATAGATCAGATCCCCCCTTAAAATTCTATTTTGCGGCAGAAACCATAATGACTTCCCCTTATGTTTCCCCTTAATATCACGCTATATCTCAAAGCGCGGCAATGATCGACTTAACCTCATCGGGCGAGAATTCATAAGCTTTATTGCAGAAGTGGCACTTGAGCTCAACGGGTTTTCCATCGTTTGCCATGGCTTTAAGCTCATCCTTTCCGAGACTGATGAGAACCTTTTCTACCCTTTTTCTGTCACAGCTGCACACGAAAGCCGTCGGTATCTTATCAAGTATCTGAAGATTCATATTGCCAAGGATATCTTCAAGAATATGCTCAGGATCTTTCCCGCTATCGAGAATCTGAGTCATCGACGGCATCGACGAGAGCTTTTCCTCGAGCATATCGAGGGTTTTCGGGTCGGCTCCCGGGAGTGCCTGTATGATGAAGCCTCCCGACTGCTTCACGGTATTGTCCTTCTCCATGAGAACGCCTAAAGCCACCGCTGACGGAACCTGCTCGCTCGAAGTGAAATAGTATGCCAGGTCTTCAGCGATCTCACCTGAAATAAGCTCAACCTGTCCGGCATACGGATCTTTCAGCCCCATGTCTTTTATGACCGAAAGGATTCCGGGGGCTATCGCCCCTGCAACGTCAAGCTTCCCCTTGCTGTTCGGCGGGAGCATCACCAGATTTTCGAGAGGATATCCCTTTACGTTCGCCGATGAATCTGCCGTGACCGTAAGTCCTTTCATCGGACCGGCTCCTCTTATCTGGAGCGTCAGAATGTCATCCGCCCCTTTGAGCATGCTCCCCATGATTGCTCCTGCGGTAAGAAGACGGCCCAGCGCCGCTGTTACAACCGGTGAAGTATCATGACAGGTCCTTGCATATTCAACAAGATTCCTCGTTGTCGCACAGAATGCTCTTATTGTTCCGTTTGCGGCCGTAGCCCTTACGATATGGTCATCCATCTTCCGTCCCCTATCCGGCAATCCCGAACCAAGCGCCGAATCCGAGAGCGCATACTATGCTGACTATTATGCCGGCAAGCGCCACTCCGCAGATGACCGCCACTATGCTCTCCTTGAAATCCATGTCAAGTATCGATGCGGCAAGCGTGCCCGTCCATGCGCCTGTTCCGGGAAGCGGGATTCCCACGAACAGCATGAGCGCGACGAACAGTCCTTTGCCCGCCTTTTCCTCAAGTTTCTGCCCGGCTTTATGCCCCTTTTCAAGACAGAATGTGAAGAACTTACCGATGACCGGCTTATCTGCTCCCCATTCGAGCACTTTTCTCGCAAAGAAGAAGATGATCGGCACGGGGATCATATTTCCGACCGCTATAAGTATGTATCCGAGCAGAAGATTGAACGAAGGATCGTTCGCATTGAACCCGTAAGCAAACGGTATGGCCCCTCTGAGTTCTATGAGCGGGACCATCGAAATGAAGAAAACTATAAGATAGCACATTAAAGTCGACATATTTTACCCCTTTATCCTTCAGATTTTCCGATTATTTCATCTATGGCATCCATAAGCGCGCGCATCTCATCATCCGTGCCGATGGATATCCTTAAGAAATCACCGAGCCTTGGTTTATCCCACCATCTGACGAATATGCCCCTCTCTCGAAGCTTACAGAAGAGTTCTTTAGCACTTATCCCAGAAGGCGATGCGAAAACGAAGTTGGTTTTCGAGTCTGTTACTGCAAATCCGCGTTTTTTCAACTCTTCGCCGGTCCAGGTCCTCGTTCTTATTACCGCATCCACGGTCTTTCTGAAGTATTCATCATCGGAAAGCGCCGCAATGCCCAGCTCTATCGCAGGCCGGTTCATCGTATAGGAATTGATCGAATACTTGATATCGTTCAGATACTTGATTAGCCTGCTGCTGCCGAACGCATATCCTATCCGCATCCCCGCAAATGAGCGCGATTTGGAAAAAGTCCTTACGACGAAAAGATTCTCGTATTTTTTTACAAGCGGAAGCGCGGTCACTCCGCCGAAATCCACATATGCCTCATCAACTATTACGACGCTTCCCGGATTGGATGCGACGATCTCCTCTATGAAATCGATGTCCCCCATTTCTGAAACGCCGGTCGGAGCATTGGGATTAGCGATCACGATACCGCCGTTCGGGCACAGATAATCAGTCCTTTTTATGTGAAAATCATCATCAAGCGGTTTGATCTCATACGGTATCCTGAAAACCTCGGCCCACACATCATAGAACGAATACGTGATGTCCGCGAAAATAATGGGCTTATCGGAATTGAAGAATGTCAGAAAAGCCGTGGCGAGCACATCATCAGATCCTACACCGACGAAAACCTCGTCGCTGCCGAACCCGTAATAGTCCGCGATCGCATCTCTCAGCGGTCCGACATCCGCCGCCGGGTACAGTCTCAGCTTATCCGCATCAAATGCCGAAAGCGCCTTTACCACAAGCGGTGAAGGCGGATACGGGTTTTCATTTGTATTGAGTTTTATGACCTTCTGGCCGTCTTTTGGCTGTTCTCCCGGAACATACGGGGTAACACGCCTAACATTATCTTCCCAGCTCATTTCATCCCTCTGATCAGTCCGAGTTCATCTGCCAGCTTCTCGAATCCGGCAAGCGACCCCTTTACCGTCTCATAAGAGACACAGTATGCTATCCTTACATATCCCGGGCACATGAACGTCGAACCCGGAACGAGCAGTATGTTGTATTTCTTCGCCATGCCTACGAACTCCTTCTCATCAGCCAGCGGCGACTTCATGAAAAGATAGAAAGCTCCCTCCGGTTTCTGACAGGAAAATCCGAGCTTCGTAAGCCCCTCATAAAGCGTGTTCCTGTTCCTGTCGTAGTAAGAAACATCCGTTGAAGCATCAAGGCACTTCGCTATAACGAACTGCATCAGCGAAGGAGCATTCACGAATCCGAGTATCCGGGTCGCGACTCCGAGCGCCGCTGCAAGCTCTTCGAAACCGTCCGCTTCAGATGGGATCACGAGATAGCCTATTCTCTCACCCGGAAGAGAAAGCGACTTGCTGTACGAATAGCCAACTATCGTATTGCTATAGAAATCGGGAACCCACGGAACCTCTGCGCCGTCATAGGCCAGTTCCCTGTACGGCTCGTCAGTTATCAGATATATCGTCCTCCCAAAAGCCTTCTGCTTCTCATCAAGTATCTTACCGAGCTTTTCAAGCGTCTCTTCAGAATAAATAACACCCGTTGGGTTATTGGGGGAATTTACGATAACGCATGCGGTTTTATCGGTGATCTTCTGCTCAAATTCAGCAAGATTCGGTTGGAACGTTTCTGTGTCAGGTGTTATTATAACCATCTTCCCGTCATAATTCGACACGTAATTGTTGTACTCCCCGAAGTAAGGAGCGAATGCTATAACCTCATCGCCGGGATTCAGTATAGCCTTCAGCGCAACGTTCAGCCCTCCTGCCGCACCTACCGTCATGACGATGTTCGCCTTCCCGTATGCGGTCCCGTATTTACCGTTCAGAGACTCGGCAATAGCCTCCCTGACCTCATCATGGCCGACGTTGCTCATGTAGCCGTGCAGCCTGACACTGTCCGTATTGTTTACTATATCTATGATGGCAGAGTTCACTTCGGCCGGAGCAGGCACGTTCGGATTGCCGAGAGAAAAGTCAAAAACGTTCTCCTCGCCGTACTTTGCGGCCATCTGCCTTCCTTCTTCAAACATCGCCCGTATTACCGAGCTTCCTTTCACAAGGTCTTCCATTTTCCTTGAGATCATGATCCGTTCCTCCAAACCTTCTGTATATCAGCCGTTCATCTTGTCTGTTCCGCAGATTCTCGGATCGAGGATGAGGGATTTAAGCTTCGTGAGCGCGGTAACGAAAATCCTCTCCTGGACTGCCGTGGTCCACATGACGGATTTTCTCTGGCCTTCTATAACGTATCTGCTGATCACCCCGCGGAAAAGATCGATATCCCTTATCGCCGCCGATTCCATGGCCGCACGTTCCGCTTCCGGATCCGGCATCCTCCATTTCCGGTATGCGTAGGGATAGTTCCTGTTCATGAACTTTGTTGTCTTGGCTTCTTTCACGAAGGCGAGCAATGTCGGGTCATACACCGGAACAGGGATGACTTTATGCTCTCCGTCACCCTCATAATAGTTCTGAGCATCGCTCTGTCCCTTGCTCTCGAGAAAAGGCAGATACTTAAGAAGTTTAAGAAGATCGTCCTTATATTCCTCGATTATCTGTTCTTTCAGATTCGCTTCCTGTCCGTACATGCGTCACCCCGTAAATCCTTGATTTTATTGCAATTATCAACCTTTCTTATTATAATGATATAAGTGTCAAAAGTCAAAAAGGAGTTACGCCTCGCAGTGGAAAGCGCTTACATAGATCCGGATATAAAAAAACTGCCGGCAAGGCAGAAAATAATGGAATATTCAGGCTTATTCTTTGTTTCGGCCATCCATCTTTTTCTGTTCTCACTGTGGACAAGCCCGTATTACAGACTCTGGTACGGCTGTGATGCCAGTTTTTTCACGCTTGTCGGGCGCGGCATATTGAACGGGAAGATTCCATACCGTGATTTTTTCGATCTTAAAGGCCCTTATTTCTTCTTTGTTGAAGCATTGGGACAGCTTCTGGCCCATGACAGGCTCGGAGCGTTCCTGATCCAGATTCCCTTCGCCTTTGCATCCCTTGTTCTGATATATGAGATATGCCTTCTGTTCATCTCGAAGAAGAAAGCTCTTTTTGTAATGCTTGTCTATCTCTGGGGGAACATCACCACGCTCTGGGGCGGCAACACTTTGGAGGAATTCGCTCTGCCGCTCTCCCTGGCATGTCTGTATGCAGTGCTTAAAGCAGTTGTCAGGAACAAAAAGACCTTCAACGAGCTTCCCGACCTTCTGATAGCAGCGCTCGGCCTTTGCCTTGGCATCGACATATTCTCGAAGATCAGCGTCGGAGCCCCTGTTCTCGGCATCATAGCTGCAGTTCTTTATGCTAACATAAGCTCAAAGAACTTCAGAAGGCTTCTTATCAATATCGTATATATTCTTCTCGGAGTGGCAGTTGCGGCGCTCCCTGTCATCATATACTTCGGAGCAAACGGTGCGCTTTCGGATATGTTCTTCTGCGTGTTCGTCCTGGGATTTTCCCGTTCCACGAACTACTATGAAAGCTTCAATCTCACGTGGGAATTAAAGCTCAGCGGATGCGTTTTTGCATTCATCTTTGCCGTGCTGCACCGTGACAGGCTGAAGAAGGAACTTTCGATAATGCTCATGGCCATGTCTGCGGCCACCTGGCTCCTGCTTCATCTCGGAACGCCGTTCTATTATTACTTCACGACGGTCTACCCTGTGCTCATTCTCGCTCTCATCCTTCTGCTGAAGACTTACAAGCCTTTCATTCTTTTCGAGAACCGGAAGCAGGCAGCGGTGCTCGCGCTGTTTTTCGTTTATCTGTGCTATTATATCCCTTCAGGCCTCGACAGTGTCCAGACAGTTCTCTATGACAGGGACTTTGAAGCGGCCGAACAGTTTTATGAGAACGCAACGGATATCGGTGCCCTGATCCCCGAATGCGACCGCGGCAGCGTTTTCTCGTTCATGATCGACATGCAGATGTTCGAAGCGAACGATATCATACCATGCTGCAGATATGTCGTGAATCTGCCGTTCTTCATAGAGCTCTATCCGCAGGCACAGACCGATATACTCGACATGCTGGAGAATGACCCGCCGAAATGGCTGATAATAGGGAACGATTTCGAGGAAAACCTTCCTGAGATCGCCGGATCTGTTTTCGATAAATACGAATGCATTTACGATAATGCCGCCGGGCAGCTTTATCTGCTCTCCGGCGAGGAAAAGAGGTAAGCAATGAAAATCATAAACCGCCTGCGCTCAAGCATGGCTGCCAATATCATAGGCTCAATCCTGCTGCTTCTGGTCCTTTTTGGCCTCATCAGCAGCGCCATCGGCTTTATAAGCTTCACTAATGCCTACAAGAGAGAATCATCCGAAACCACCTATCACATGGCAGATACGGCATCAACGCTCGTTAACGGAGATCATCTCGATGACTATCTGGCCGGCGAACTTACCGAGGAATATGAGCTGACCGCCGACTATCTTGACAAGTGCTGCCATAGGATGGGCGTTTCGCTCATATACGTTATTGTTGTGGACCGGAGCGATTACGGACGCTTCGTCTCGGTCTTCAACGCTGTTGACAACACGGTCGATGATACTTCATATACCGAGTGGGAGCTGGGCCACGAACGGGATACGACAAATGATGAGTACAGGCTAAAATACCGCGCGATCTACGAGGAAAAATCCGCATTTGAGACCGTTTACAGGGTTAAGATGACTGACGGCCAGCACCCGCACATAACCACGCTCGTTCCGGTTAAAGGCTCGGATTCTGAAGTTACTGCAATCCTCTGCATGCAGCGTCCCATGAGGGAGCTTTACGATGCCAGACGTCCGTTCCTCATAAACATCGCAGTCTCCGCGGTCATTCTGGCCATACTCTCTTCCGTTCTTGCCGCGCTATACATCAGACGTCTGTTCGTAGCACCCATAACGAAAGTTTCAGATGAAGCCGCCCGCTTCGCTCGCGAGAACACGATCGGCTCTCCGCTCGGCAGCATAAGCCGCTTTGCTGAGCTTTCCGACCTGTCCCTTTCCATAGATAAAATGGAGAAGGATATGGTAAAATATATTGACAACCTTACCGAAGCCGCAACGGAACGCGAGCGGATCAACACCGAGCTGAATTTAGCCCGGAATATCCAGAAGAATTCGGTGCCGAACAAATTCCCTGCTTTCGCGGGCAGACATGATTTTGATATATTTGCGTCGATGTCGCCTGCAAGGGAGGTTGGCGGAGATTTTTACAATTTCATCCTGGTGGACAACGACCACCTGGCAATGATCATCGGAGACGTGTCCGGAAAAGGAGTTCCTGCGGCCCTGTTCATGATGGTCACCAATATTCTGACGACCGAGAGAACGCGCATCGGACAGAGTCCTGCGGAAACGCTGACTTTCGTCAACAGGATTCTCAACGAGAACAACCGGCTGGATATGTTCGTCACGATCTGGCTCGGTATTCTTGAGCTCTCCACCGGCAAGCTCACCGCAGCGAATGCCGGCCATGAATATCCCGTCATAAGGCATAAGAACGGGCAGTTTGAGATTCTGAAGGATAAGCACGGTCTCGTCGTCGGCGGCATGGCCGACACCGTGTACAGCGAATACGAGCTCACTCTCGAGCCCGGTTCAAAGCTTTTCGTTTATACCGACGGTGTTCCCGAGGCAACAGACAGCGACAATAACATGTTCGGCGAAGACCGCATGCTCTGTGCCCTGAACGTTGATCCGAATGCCCCGGCTGAAACAATTCTGAAAAACGTCAGAGATGAAGTCGACTCGTTCGTAAAAGGCGCCGAGCAGTTCGACGATCTTACAATGCTCTGTGTTGAATATAAAGGACCTACAGGAGGTACGGAAAATGAACAGTAACCAGGAAGCGACTACTATTACCCTTAAGGGGCGCATCACATCGGATAACGCTGCAGATATCGAGAAAAAAGCGCTGTCTCAGCTTGAGGGCGCTGAAGGCTCCAGCGTCATCATCGATGCTTCTTCACTCGAGTACATGTCAAGCGCCGGACTCCGCGTGATCCTGCGCATCAAGAAAACCTACTCTGATCTGAAAATTGTAAACGTCAGCCCCGAGGTGTATGAAATACTTGAAATGACCGGCTTTACCGAAATGATGACCGTTGAGAAGGCATACAGAATGGTCTCGATAGAAGGCTGCGAGGAGATCGGGCGAGGCGCTAACGGCACAATCTACCGTATAGACAAGGATAATGTAGTAAAGGTTTACAACAATCCTGATGCTCTCGAGGATATCAAACACGAGCGTGAGGTCGCGAAACTCGCACTCATCCTCGGCATACCGACCGCAATCTCCTATGATGTTGTAAGAGTCGGCGAAAGCTACGGCTCCGTCTTTGAGCTGCTTAACGCACGATCATTTTCGAAAATACTTGGGAACGAGCCGGATAAGCTTCAGTGGTGCGTTGATGAATATGTGGAAATGCTGAAGAAGATCCACGAAACCGTCGTTCCTGAAGGAAAGCTTCCCGACATGAAGGTTACGGCCGACGGATGGGCCTCATTCATGAAGGACCATCTTCCTGCCGAAGCCGGCGAAAAACTCGTTAAGCTCATCGGCGACATACCGCATGACGATCATATGATGCACGGCGACTATCACACGAAGAACCTCGAACTTCAGAACGACGAGGTGCTCCTCATAGATATGGATACGCTTGCAGTCGGTCATCCGATTTTCGAGCTTGCCAGCATGTATAACTCCTTTATCGGCTATTCGGAATACGATCCCAATATGATACTTGATTTCCAGGGATTTGACGCCGAGACCGGCAGAAAATTCTGGCGCATGTCGCTTTCCGAATATCTCGGAACCGATGACGAAGCACGTCTCAACGAGGTCGAGGACAAAGCACGCATAATCGGCTACACACGCATGATCCGCCGCTCCATACGCCGCAAAGGCCTTGAGAGCGAAAACGGAAAGGCTGAGATAGAGCTCTGGAAGAAGGAACTCCTTGAGCTTCTCGGCAAGTACGATACTCTTCTGTTCTAGGACGGTATGAAATGATTAAGAAAATAGATCTTCATATGCACAGCACCGTGTCAGACGGCACGGATACACCGGAGATTATACTCGAAAACGTCAGAGCAGCCGGGATCGACCTGTTCTCTCTGACAGACCATGACGCAATAAAGGGATGCCTGACGATCCGCTCTCTCCTTAAGGATGGCGATCCCGCCTTCATCTCCGGGGTTGAATTCTCATGCAAGGACGAAGACGGAAAATATCATATCCTCGGATACGGGTACGATCCGGCTTTACCATCCATACTGAACGTTGTTGAGGCCGGCCATAGCCTGAGGATGAGGAAGCTTGATGCACGGCTCGATTTTCTCAAAGACGAATACGGCTTCGAATTCTCTTCGGAGGATGTCGATATGCTTCATAGCATCGACAATCCCGGAAAACCTCATATAGGCAATCTCATGGTAAAATACGGGTACGCCGAGAGCAAGAACGTTGCCATTGACAATTATCTCAACAAACTGAAGGCTAAAACCGGATATGTGCGTCCCGAGCAGGCCATAGAAGGAATAGCGAAAGCAGGCGGAATACCTGTTCTGGCGCACCCTGCTTATGGAAGCGGCGAAGAACTGATACTCGGAGCCGAGATGGAAGCACGCTTAAAAAAGCTCATCGGATTCGGTCTTAAAGGCATGGAAGCGTTCTATTCCGGATTCACTGACAAAATACAGGATCAGATGCTGGGGTTCGCCGAGCGCTACGGTCTCTATATCACAGCGGGAAGCGACTATCACGGCAAGAACAAGCTGGTACCCTTGGCCGATACCAACCTGTATGAGGATCCATCAAAGTGGCCCAAGGGCCTGAACGATTTTCTCAAGAAAAACGGCATGATCAGCTGACCATGCCGTTTCTTATATTCATTTCTTTTCTGATGTTTATTCTTATCCCTTGACTGAACCCATCGCAACACCGCCGACGATGAATCTCGATAAGCACAGATACACAACGATAACAGGGAAAATGGAGAAAGCTATCGTAACATATACCTGGCCCATATCGAACTTCAGGAAGTCCGCGCTCCGCAGCTGAGCGATCAGGATCGGCAGCGTCTTCTTCTTCTCATCATGAAGGATGAGCGCAGGAGTGAAGTAATTGTTCCAGTTGAACACGAACGTGAAGATGAGCTGTACGGCAATTGCCGGTTTCATCATCGGAAGCGATATCGTGTTGAACGTACGGACTTCATTTGCTCCGTCTATCCTGGCCGCCTCAACGATCGCGTGAGGAAGGGTGCTCTCCATGTACTGCTTCATGTAATAGAACGTTGCAGGAGCCGCAATGGTAGGTATGATGAGGGGAATGAAACTGTTCTCGAGCTTCATGCCCTGCACGAGCTTGATGAAACCGAGTGCAGTAACCTGCGTGGGTATCATCATGACCGCAAGTATGAACGTGAAGATCGCCTTCTTGGCCTTGAAATCATATACATGGATCGCATATGCCGTCATTGTCGAGAAATATACGCAGAGCACGGATGCACATGCCGCAATTATGAAGGAATTGAGCATTCCGCGTACGATAGGCTGCGTTCCGCCCATGACTCCCTGCCAGTTCTTCAGCAGATATCCGCCAGGAATGAGCGTGAAACCTCTTGCCAGATCCGAATGTGCACGGCTTGCGTTCACAAACAGGATATAGAACCAGAACAGGCACAGGAACGTAAGCAGTATCAGTACTATATAAGCTATTATACGTCTGACGGTTAAACCTAAACCGCCCTCAACATCATATTGTTTGTCTTGTCTCATTCAGGTTCACCTCCTTATGCCTTGTTTCTGTCTCTTCTGGGTTTAACTTCATCAACATTGTCCTGCACCGAGAACTTGAACACGATGAAGCTTAAGATACCCGTTATGATGAACAGGAATACCGAAAGCGCACCGGCCATACCGAAGTTCTTCGAATACAGATGGTTGTTCAGGTACATGATGAGCGTCATGGACATTCTGACAGGATTTCCCTTGCCGTTCGTCAGGACCTGAGGTACATCGAACATCTGCAGTCCGCCGATGAGCGATGTGATCATTACGTAAAGAAGTATAGGGCGGAGCAGAGGAAGCGTGATCCTGAAGAACACCTGCGTCGACGTAGCACCGTCAACCTGCGCCGCTTCAAACAGTGAACTGTCTATTCCGAGCATTCCTGCCATCAGAAGGATCGTCGTATTACCGAACCACATAAGGAAATTCATGAACGAAACGAGTCCTCGCGAACCTGCCGCATGCTCAAGGAATTTGTAAGGCTCGGAAATCAGGCCCATGTTGACCATCGTCGTGTTGATCGGACCGGTATCAGCAAACAGTGTAAAGAACAGCATTGCAAAAGATGCCGCCATGATAAGGTTCGGAAGATAAATGACCGTCTTGAAGAATCCGGCGCATCTGATCCTCAGTCTGGTATCCGTGAACCATGCACCGAGGAGAAGAGAAAAGAAGATCTGGGGAACAAACCCGAGAATCCACATGATGAGCGTATTAGTGGTGTATTTTATAAGATCTCCGTTAGTAAAAATCTCTTTGTAATTACCAAAACCGATGAAATTGGGGCCTATCTGCTTAAGACCCGACAGAAAGTTTTCAAAGAAACTGTTGTAGATCGTCGTAAACAGCGGTATCAGCTGAAATACTACATATACCGCAACAAACGGGATCAGGAAAATGTAGCCCCATTTGTTATACTTTACGACTTTGCTCTTACCTTTTTTCGGCGTGTTTGCCATAAAGCATTTCCCTCCTTCTCCTTGAGAGTTGATTTTCCGGCCTGCGAAAGCCTGTTCACCGCTTCAAGTTCTCTTGACTCGCCGAACAGTCTCCGCGGGTATTATATCATAAGTTGCATGATTTTGGCTAAAGAAAGCGCCTGCCTACAATAGGCAGGCGCATTTCTTATCCATGTATCATTGAATGCTCTGTATTACTGTGTAAGCTCAGGATACTTCTCGATAACGCTCTTGTAGAAGTTATCAAGTGCTTCTTCATATGTAGCATTGCCAAGGAAGTAATCCTTCATAGCGTTCTGGAAGCTCTCGTTGCAGCCCTGGTCATAAGCTGACAGGTTAGAGAGGTCGATCTTCTCAGCACCTTCCATGTACATAGGAAGAGGATTCTGGCCGCCGAGAACCTTTGATGTGTAATCGCTTGAAGCCATCTCAGCCATAGCCTTCTTGTTGTTTGCAAAATCATCATCCTGAATAACGATTTCCTTCATAACGTCTGCGTTGCATGTCATGGTCTTCATGATGTCTGCTACGAGTGTCGGGTTATCTGTTCCTGTTGCTCCGCAGATCCATGTGCCGCCCCAGAAGAATGACTGAGGTCCTACGCATGCGCCCCAACCACCGTCGATACCAACGGAACCTTCCTGGTCACATGACATACAGAAGTTGATGAGCCAAGCGGGTCCAAAGTAAGCAAAT
>JAILNQ010000045.1 GCA_024691425.1 Lachnospiraceae bacterium | reverse complement strand
GGTTAAGATAAACATCTTCATATTCTTTTGTGAGCTGTTCGCGACGCTCGCCGTTATCATTCTGCTCGCGAAGTTCTCGTCCGTAGAGGATGTCAACGGCACCTTCCGCTCCGAGCACCGCAGTCTGGGCTATCGGCCATGCGAAAACGACATCTGCCCCCATTCCTTTGCTGTTCATGCATATATAGGCACCGCCTATTGCTTTGCGGGTAATGAGCGTGATCTTGGGAACCGTCGCCTCAGCATAGGCATACAGCAACTTTGCACCGCGGCGGATTATCCCGCCGTGTTCCTGGCTCGAGCCGGGAAGAAATCCCGGTACGTCTTCGAGCGTCAGGAGAGGTATATGGAAGCAGTCGCAGAATCTGATGAATCTGGCGGCTTTCTCTGATGCTGCGCAGTCGAGGGACCCGCCCATGTGCAGGGGCTGGTTGGCAATGATTCCGATGACCTCGCCGTCAAGTCTTGCAAACCCGACTACTATATTCTTTGCATAGTCCTTCTGAACTTCAAAAAGAGTATCCTTGTCAACAAATGTATTGATGACATCTATAACGTTGTAGACTTTGCGCTGGTTGTCCGGAACTATATCTTCAAGCTTGGCCGATCTGTCGACTTTTTCACTGTCGGCATCAAAAGGCGGATGCTCGTCCAGATTCTGGGGAAGATAGGAAAGCAGATGCTTTACACCGTCGATGCATTCCTTATCATCCGGATACCTGAAATGCACTACACCGCTTTTTTCCGACTGGACCTTAGCTCCTCCGAGCTCGTCTGAAGTCACATCCTCTCCGATGACCGTCTTAACAACCTTCGGGCCTGTGATGAACATATGCCCGGTCTTCTCGGACATGAATATAAAATCAGAAAGCCCAGGTGCATAGCAGGCGCCGCCGGCACACGGCCCCATGATGACCGCGATCTGAGGAATGACTCCGGATGCCATTGTATTGCGGCAGAACATGCTGCTGTATCCGTCAAGCGATGTGATGCCTTCTTCGATCCTGGCACCGCCGCTGTCATATATCGCCACATACGGAGCCTTCATGCGGAGAGCCATATCCATGATATGACAGATCTTGCGGGAGTGATATTCTCCTAAAGTGCCTCCCATGACGGTGAATTCTTCAACTGAAGCGTATACGGTTCGGCCGTTGACTTTACCGTATCCTATGACAACGCCGTCACCGGGGATGCATTTTTCCGCCATGCCGTATGCATCTCCTCTTGATTCAACAAGACTCTGTATCTCGACAAAGCTGCCTGGGTCAAAAAGCATCTCTATTCTTTCCCAGGCAGTATGCTTTCCTAACTCGTGCTGCTTAGCGATACGTTTTTCGCCGCCGCCCAGTTTTGCGGCGCTGCGTTTCCCGGCAAGATCGTCACGGTATTTGCTGTCCCACATCCAAGCCACCTCCGATACGATTGAATATTGCATTTATTCTTTAATCGGTAAATGTTATAATAAAAAACTGTACAGTATGATTATAATTGCATTATCGGACTGTAACAATCAAAACTTGAGAAAGTGCGGGAACAGCCGATGAATATAGGCGGATATGAGCTGAAAAGATATGTCCTTCCCCTGATGGATTCCAATATGTTCATGCTGACGGCCGGAAAGAATGCGCTTGTCATAGACCCTAACCGCGATATCGAGGCGTTCGGGCTGCTTAAGAGCGCAGGAATAAAGGACATTACGGCAATACTTACTCACGAGCACTTCGACCACATTTCTGGGGTGCAGATGCTCCGGGAAATCGCCGGCACATGGCCGGGGACCTGCAGGGTATATGCCAATTCTTTCTGCGCTGCGGCAATAAAAGATCCGGACGCTAATCTGTCCAGGTTCTTCAGGGCGCTTTTCATCAACCGTTCCGAGGAGGAGCGGGCAAAAGCCGAAAAGATTTTTGACACGGAATACTCATGCTCAGCGGATGTTTCGTTTGAGAAGGATATGAGATTCATGTGGGAAGATATAAGCATCAGACTGTTCACTACGCCGGGGCATTCTCCGGGAAGTCTCTGTGCAGAGCTGTATGACAGCACGGGAAAGCTGCTCGCGCTCGCAACGGGAGACAGTCTGGTTGAGGGCAACAAGGTTATCACAAGGCTTCCGGGAGGAAGCAGGAAAGACTATGATGAGATAACCCGCCCGTATCTGGAACATTTTTCAGTTGATACGCTTGTGCTCCCAGGTCATGGTGAGGTATCACTTATGAAGGATCTGGAGCTCGGGTAAGCGGAAAATATTCAGCATATCGGTCAATAGAAAAAAGAGAGAGGAAACAGCGATGGCAACAGGTTTTCTTTTCCCGGGACAGGGCTCCCAGGAACCCGGCATGGGAAAACAGCTTTATGATGAGCTTTCCGAGGCAAGGGACATACTTGACAGGGCGGCAGAGGTTATGGATTTTGACATAAAGGATATGATGTTCGAAGGTCCGGCCGAGACGATGAGCGATACACAGTATGCGCAGCCTCTGATCTATACGTGCAGCGCCATGTATCTGGCAAAGGCGCAGTCCCTGGGACTGAAAGCGGACTATACGGCAGGACATAGCCTTGGTGAATACAGCGCGCTGTATGCAGCGGGCGTATTTTCCTTTGAAGACGGTCTTAAGCTTGTCCGCAAAAGAGGTCAGGCAATGAGCAGGCAGAACGGCCGGGGAACGATGGCGGCCGTCATGGGACTTACTGAAGAAGAGCTGCTCCCTGTACTTGAAGATGCGAATGACGTTGTCATTGCTAATCTGAATACACCGAAGCAACTGGTTGTTTCAGGTTCCGTGGACGGCATTGCGAAAATCGAGAGCGCACTTGACGGCCGGGAAGGGATAATCGTCAAACGGCTCAGCGTAAGTGCCGCATTCCATAGTCCGCAGATGGCCGATGCCGCTAAAACCATGACACCCCTCCTTGAAGATACTGTTTTCAATGAACCCGTATGCCGGGTTGTATCAAACGTCACCGGAAATGCTGCAGAGAATGCGGCTGAGATAAAAAAGAATCTCATTGCCCAGATAACAGGGCAGGTCAGATGGTACGACAGCATTCTTTATATGACGTCCGCGGGCGTAGACGCGTTCTACGAGATAGGCAACGGGAAAGTGCTGCGGGGCATGAACCGCAGAATAGACGGTGCAGCAAAGTGCGAAAGTTTGTGAGGTGACAAATGCAGGCGATAATTCTTGCTGCCGGGATGGGCAGACGCTTGAAGGCGCTGACAAAGAGCAATACGAAATGCATGGTAAAGGTCAACGGAGTGACTCTCATAGAGAGGATGCTCGGGCAGATCATAAAGCAGAATGTATCGAAGATCACGATCGTTACCGGGTATGAGAAAGAAAAACTCAAAGCATTCATTGCAACGCTTAATGTCGGAGCAAAGATCGAGTATGTGGATAATGATGTTTACGACAGGACCAACAACATCTATTCGCTTTATCTTGCCCGTGATGTCATGAAAGAAGATGACACTCTGCTCTTCGAATCGGATCTTATATTTGAGGATTCCATTTTAGAGGAACTCGTATCAGATCCGAGGGAGAATCTCACATTGGTCGACAGATATGAATCATGGATGGACGGCACATGCGTTAAACTGCATGAGGATGATTCCATTGCGGAGTTCATCCCCGGCAGGAAATTTGATTTCAGGCAGAAGGATGAATATTTCAAAACTGTAAACATATACAAATTCAGCAAAGAGTTCTCACGTGATTATTATATTCCGTTTCTGGAGGCATATCAGAGCGCTCTCGGACAGAATGAGTATTACGAACAGGTGCTGCGTGTCATCACGATACTTGATAAGCCCGTCATAAAGGCGAAGAGGATCAAGAGCGGACAGAAATGGTATGAGATAGATGATGTTCAGGATCTGGATATCGCCGAATCGATATTCACGCCTGACGATGATGAAAAAGTGTATCTGATGCAGAGCCGTTACGGCGGCTACTGGCGTTATCCGAAGCTTATCGACTTCAGCTATCTTGTCAATCCGTATTTCCCGACGGAAAGACTTAAGAATGAGATCAAGGCCAACTTTGACAGGCTGCTCACTGAGTACCCTTCGGGGCTTCGCGTCAATTCGCTTCTTGCCGCTAAAAATTTCGGAGTTGATATAGATAACATCATAGTCGGAAACGGAGCGGCAGAGCTCATCAGGGTTCTTATGAATGAGTTCGAAGGAAAGACAGGATTCATTCTTCCGACTTTCGAGGAATACAGGAACCGTTACGATCCGGAAAAATGCGTCGAGTACATGGCGGATAACGCTGATTTTTCGTATACGGTTGATGATCTTATCGCATATTTTTCGGATAAGGATATATCCAACCTGATAGTGATCAATCCGGATAATCCGAGCGGAAACTACATTCCCCGGGCAGAGCTTGTAAGGCTTGCCGGATGGGCATCAGAAAAAAGCATCAATCTGGTGATAGATGAATCATTTGCGGATTTTGCCGAAGAGCAGGATAATTCACTGTTCGATCAGGAGCTTCTTGACGAAAACCCTTATCTGTTCGTAATGAAGAGCATATCGAAATCATACGGGGTTCCAGGACTCAGACTGGGCGTTCTTGCATCCGGCAACAGGGAAATGATAAAGAGGCTTAAGGCAAGCGTATCGATCTGGAACATCAATTCCTTTGCGGAATTCTTCATGCAGATCGAGGAGAAGTACAAATCCGATTACCGTCGGGCGCTTTCTGAGTTCCGTAAGGAAAGGAGCAGATTTGCCGAGGAACTGTCAAAGATAAAAGGAATACGTACTGTTCCGTCTCAGGCAAATTATATAATGATAAAGGTCGAAAGCGGCAAATATGCGGCAGAGCTTCTGAAAAAGCTTCTGATCGATCACAATATCCTCATTAAGGACCTGGCGTTCAAGACAAATTCATCCGGATATATGAGAATAGCGGTAAGGTCCACGAAGGACAATGATGCGCTCCTTGGCGCTCTTCGCACGGAGATGGGTCAGGATTTATGATATAATCAAGAACAAAAAAAGAGATAGGAGGATTTGAGAATGTTTCATGAGAATAAGATCTGGATCGGAAATGCAGGTGAAAAGAAGGTGTCAATCCTTCCGGGAATGGCGAACAGGCACGGACTTATCGCAGGCGCAACAGGAACCGGAAAGACGGTTACGCTGAAGGTGCTTGCGGAATCTTTCTCCGATGCGGGCGTACCGGTATTCCTTGCGGATGTAAAGGGAGATCTTTCTGGTATGTGCAGACCAGGTGAAGACAGCGAGGACATGCAGGAGAGAATCAAGAGATTCGGACTTGATGAGACGGGTTTTGCATACAGTGATTATCCGACGGCATTCTGGGACATTTACGGGGAGAACGGAATTCCGCTCCGTACGACGGTTTCGGAGATGGGCCCGGTGCTTTTGGCAAAGCTCATGGATCTTAATGATACGCAGGCAGATATCCTCACCTGTCTTTTCAAGATGTCGGATGACGAGGAACTCCTTCTTGTTGATATAAAGGATCTTAAGGCCATGCTCCAATACGCGAGCGAGCATGCGTCGGAGATATCCGCAAAATACGGAAATGTGACCAAGGCCAGCGTAGCGTCGATAATAAGAGGCGTAGTTGCTCTCGAGGCATCAGGCGGAGATCAGTTCTTTACCGAGCCCGGATTCAACATAAAAGATTTCATCAGGACAGAGGGCGGCCGCGGAATGATAAACATTCTCGACGGAACGAAGCTTGCTTCCGATCCGAGACTGTATACGGCATTTCTTCTTTACCTCCTGTCAGAGCTTTTCGAGTCGCTTCCTGAAGTGGGTGACCGCGATAAGCCCAAGCTGGTGTTCTTCTTCGATGAGGCGCATCTTCTGTTTGACGACATATCAAAATCTCTCCGCCAGAAGATAGAGCAGATCGTTAAGCTGATAAGAAGTAAGGGAGTGGGCGTATACTTCTGTACTCAGAATCCGAGGGATATTCCCGATGAGGTTCTCGCTCAGCTCGGAAATAAGATACAGCATGCACTTCATGCTTATACTCCTTCTGAGGAGCGTGCAGTTAAAACGGCGGCTGATTCGTTCAGGTCGAATCCTGAGTTCGACACTAAGACCGCCATTATGGAGCTCGGTGTCGGAGAGGCCCTCATATCCGTTCTTGATGATGAAGGCGTTCCTGCGATAGTTGAAAGATGCAAAGTCCTTCCGCCGGCATCTCTCATCGGTCCTGTCGATGATGATGAGAAGCGGGATATTTTCAGGAAGGATGATTACTATAAGAAATACAAGGATCCGATCGAGACGGATTCTGCTTATGAGTTCCTTGAAAGGCTTAAGACCCAGCAGGAAGAGAAGAAGCAGGAGGAGCTTGATAAGATAGCTGAGGAAAAGAAGGCGGCCGAGGAAGCCAAGGCGGCTGAAAAGGAAGCTGCAGCAGCGGCTAAGGAAGAGGCGGCAAAGAAGAAGAAGATCAAGAGCGCGGCAGGGTCTGTTGCAAGTACAACTGCAGGCACGATAGGCCGTGAGATCGGAAAGAGCCTCGGAGGAAAAGTCGGAGGAAAGTACGGCAAGACTCTCGGCGGGAATATTTTTGCCCAGCTCGGCAGGAGCATCATGGGAACGTTTTTCAAGTGATCGGAGATGAGATCATATGGAATTTCCCCATTCATTTTATGAAGATGAAATAAGATGCGATTATTTCGTTCCGTCGATGGTAAAGCGTTCCTGGGCGGCCCAGCTCGA
>JAILNQ010000057.1 GCA_024691425.1 Lachnospiraceae bacterium | reverse complement strand
GTACGACGTGTTCCGTCGCGTTGCATGAACCGTTTTAGTGCCTTTACATAAGCTTCCGACAGGTTCCGACACGTTTGTCAGAAATCGTATCGATCAGGGTCAACACGTCCTGATTCGTCTTTCTCCGTCTGGCTACGGATTACCACGTCAAGCTACGTCCTTCTCCATCAAGACAGACTTTTTAACGTAGGGAAAAGCAGCACATCCCTTATCGCCGGACTGTTTGTCAGCAGCATTGTCAGTCTGTCGATGCCGTAGCCGATTCCGCCTGTAGGAGGCATTCCGATCTCAAGCGCGTTCAGGAAGTCCTCATCCGTGTGGTTCGCTTCCTCGTCGCCTGCTGCCGCGGCCGCATCCTGTGCCTTGAACCTTTCCCTCTGGTCGATGGGGTCGTTCAGCTCCGAATAAGCGTTGGCCATCTCCCATGTATTGATGAACAGCTAGAACCTCTCAACAAGGTCCGGTCTGTCAGGTTTTCTCTTCGTGAGCGGTGATATCTCGACCGGATGATCTATAACGAACGTGGGTTGCAGCAGATGCTCCTCAACGTATTCCTCGAAGAACAGGCTGATGATGTCACCCTTCTGATGGTAAGGCTCGTAATGGATCTCCCTCTCATCGGCAAGCTTCTTCGCCGCTTCCGTATCAGGGATCTCATCGAAATCGATTCCCGCATATTTCTTTATCGCATCGATCATCGAGATGCGCTCGAACGGCTTTCCGAAATCGAGCTCGATGTCGCCGTATGCAAACTTCGTCGTGCCGAGCACTTCCTGCGCCACATACCTGAACATGTTCTCGGTAAGGTCCATCATGCCGTTGTAATCAGTGTATGCCTGATAGAGCTCCATGAGAGTGAACTCGGGATTATGCCTTGTATCGAGTCCTTCGTTCCTGAAAACGCGGCCTATCTCATAAACCCTCTCAAGTCCCCCGACTATGAGCCTCTTGAGGTAGAGCTCAAGAGATATGCGAAGGTTCAGATCCTCATCGAGCGCATTGAAATGCGTCATGAAAGGCCTTGCTGCCGCACCGCCCGCATTCGCAACGAGCATGGGCGTCTCGACTTCCATGAATCCCTGACCGTCGAGGTATTTACGTATGGCGGAAATGATTTTCGATCTCTTTATGAACGTATCCTTCGAGACGTCGTTCATGATGAGGTCGACGTATCTCTGGCGGTAACGCAGATCCGTGTTCGTGAGCCCGTGGAACTTCTCGGGAAGCGGCACGAGGTTCTTCGAAAGAAGGATGACCGATGAAGCATGCACCGATACCTCGCCCATCTGCGTCCTGAACATATATCCCTTGACGCCGACGATGTCACCCGGCTCGAACTTCTTGAATTCTGCATAGGGCTCTTCTCCGAGGGCATCCCTTGAAACATACACCTGAGTGTTGCCCTTGAGGTCCTTGACGTTTATGAATGACGCCTTGCCCATGACTCTCTTCAGCATGATCCTTCCGGCAATGCTGACGTTTATAGGCGATGCATCCATGACGGCGCGCTTCTTCTCGTAATCTTCCTTCGCGAGCGCCCTCTTCTCCTCTTCGGGAAGGCTCTCGTCGATGGCAGGCGAAACATGGTCCGCCAAAAGCTTTTTCTCAAGCTCCTCGTAAGCGGCCTTCGCGTCTTCCGTGTGATCCGTCTGGTCGTATTTAGTTATAAGGAAGGGATCCTTTCCTGCCGCCTGAAGGTTAGCGAGCTTTTCTCTCTTGTTCTTCAGTATCTGGTTGAGGTCGGGCTCCTGTGCTCCCTTGTTCTGGTCGTCTTTTCCCATTATCAGCTTTCTTTCTTCTTTGATGTCTTGCTCGTTCCCTTTGCTGCTTTCTCCGTATTCTTCGCAGCCTTCTCTGCCTTCTCGGCCTTCTCTGCAGGCTTTTCTGCCTTCTTGGTGCTCTTGCTCTTTGAGCTTGCAGGGTTCACAACCTTGACGATCTTGTACTGTATTGTACCGGCGGGCGTCTCAACGCCTACTACGGCACCTTTCTTGGCGCCTACTATGGCCTTGCCGACCGGACTGTCGTTGGATATCTTGCCGTTGAGGCTGTCGACTTCCATCGATCCTACGATCTTGTACTCGAATTCCTCATTGTCCTCTATGTCAAGAAGGGTGACTATGCTGCCGAGCCCGACCGAATCCTTCGCGATATCCTCTTCAAGATAGACCTCGGCGTTCTTCAGTATGCCTTCTATCTCCTCTATGCGGAGCTCGTTCTCTCTCCACTCTTCCTTAGCCGCATCATACTCGGCGTTCTCAGAAAGATCTCCCTGCTCGCGCGCAACCTTGATCTTCTGACCGATCTGTGCCCTTATGACTTCCTTTCTCTCGTCGCGTTCTGCCTCAAGCTCACGCAGCTTCTCATAAGACATCAGATTCTTTTTCTCTTCCATGGTAAAACCCATCCCTTCTGAATTATTACGGAAATAACACATCCCCTGTCCTAGACATTAAACGCATTATATCGCAAGCACTGCTCATCGTCAACAGACTTTATGAGCCCAGAAAATCATCCATAAGACGTTTCAGGTCATCGAGCGATTCCGCCTCGTTGAGCTTCCCCCGAAACGCCGATGAACCCGCATATCCTTTCGTATACCAGGCCGCATGCTTGCGCATCTCGCGGGATCCGATGTACTCGCCTTTGCAGTCGATGAGCATCTTCGCATGGCGCAGTATCATCGCGGCGACCTCTTCCCTTGCAGGCTTCTGCCAGTCCCTGCCTTCGCTTTTTGCGATAAGCTCGGAGAAGATCCACGGATTGCCCTGTGCGGCCCTCCCTATCATAACTCCGTCGCATCCGGTCTCGGCCATCATCCTTGAGGCGCTCTCGTAGTCCACGGCATCGCCGTTTCCTATGACCGGTATGGACACGGCTTCCTTAACTTTCCTTATGGCATCCCAGTCTGCCGCACCCGAGTAGTACTGCTGCCTCGTCCTGGCATGGATAGTGACCGCCGCGGCACCGCTGTCCTCTGCGATTTTCGCTATCTCAGCGGCGTTTTCGTTCTCCTCGTCAAAGCCCTTCCTTATCTTTACTGTCACGGGCTTTGACACAGAGGATGCCACGGCTTTTATTATCCGGCCCGCAAGAGCGGGATCTCTCATGAGCGCGGAGCCCTCGCCGTTGTTTACTACCTTCGGCACGGGACAGCCCATGTTTATGTCGATAATAGTGAACGGTCTGTCTTCTATCTTTGCCGCCATCTGCCCCATTATCTCGGGGTCGGAGCCGAACAGCTGGAGCGATACGATGCCTTCGGCAGGATCGATCTTCATCATCTCTTCCGTCGCCTTGTTCCGGTAGTATATCGCCTTGGCGCTTATCATCTCCATGCAGGTCATGCCGGCTCCCGCTTCGTGGCACAGCAAGCGAAATGGCAGGTCGGTTACCCCTGCCATCGGTGCCAGAATCCATTCATTCGGAAGTTCGACATTACCTATTTTTAGCATATATGATCCTCAGGCCTTCGAGCGTAAGGTCGCTGTTGTACTCGTCGATCATGTCCGTCTCGCTGCTGACGAGCCTTCCGAGACCGCCGGTCGCTACGACCTTGAGGTTCTCGTATCCCGTCTCCTTCTTGACCTGATTGATTATGTATTCGGTCTGGCCGATCTGGCCGTACATGAGTCCTGCCTGCATAGACCATATCGTATCGGTCGCAAGGATCGATTTCGGCATGACTATCTCTATCTCGGGAAGCTTGGCAGTTCCGGTCCAGAGTGCCTGCGCGCTTATCCTGATGCCGGGTGCCGTTATACCTGCAACGAAACGTCCGTCCTCGGTGACAAGGTCATAGGTCGTCGCCGTTCCGAAATCGAGAACGAGTATCGGACCGCCGTAAAGCTCATATGCCGCAACCGCGTCGACTATCCTGTCAGGGCCGATCTCCTTCGGGTTCGGCGTGTCAACGTTGATGCCGGTCTTGACACCCGGAGCGACAACGAGCGGATTGATGCCGAGGTATTTTCTTACGCTCCCCACGAGCGAATGGTTGACATCCGGAACGACAGACGCGATTATCACGCCGTCGATGTCTTTGATGTCGATCCCCTGCCTTCCGGCCATTTCGCATATGACGATGCCGAACTCATCGGATGTCCTCGGCGTCTTGCTCATGATCCTGAAAGTGTGGGTCAGTTTTTCCTTATTATAGATACCGCATGTAATGTTCGTGTTTCCTACGTCAAGTACCAGAAGCATGATTTCCTCCTATTATGAATGCGCTGTAGAATTTCTCGAGGCTTTCGAACAGCTCTTCCCGGCGTTTTCTGACTTCCTTCACGAGCAGTCCTGCGCCGATCTCATCGTAGAGCAGGTCGCCCTCGTCGGCATCCGTGATGAGCATTACGGACCCGTCGCTGTCGAATCCTATCATGAACGCTCCCCCGACCTCCTCGGTAAAGAGAACGCACATTATATGAAGCTCCTCCTTCACCGAATCAGGGAGCTTATTGAACTTTTCATTGAAATAGTATTTCTGCTCGTAGGCGTTCGCCCCGCACAGTATCACTGCAGACTCTTCCATCAGTATCCTCCGATGACGCCGTAGACGCATATCGCGGTCAGCGCCGCGAAAGCCAGGCACAGCACGGCAAATACCCATCCGTTCTTCGATCCGCGCTTGAAGCATTTGAAGCTGTTGAGCCCTAAAAGTACCGTCGCGCATGCGAACATGATCATGTAGAGAAGCGTCGACGCGCCGGTCCGCAGGGATATGATCCCGCATATAATGATGACCGTCGAGAAAACGAGGTCCGCAACGCTAATAAGGAAGAACTCTTTTTTTGCGAGCGTTTTCAGGTAATCTATTATCTCAGTGTTCATACTGTCATCCTAATGTAGCCGCCATAACGGCCTTTATCGTATGCATCCTGTTTTCCGCTTCGTCGAATACGACATCCGCGTATTTCTGGAATACCTCGTCAGTAACTTCCATGTCGGCGATGCCGAACCTCTCGCCCATTTCGCGGCCTATCGCCGTGTTGCGGTCATGGAAAGCCGGCAGGCAGTGCAGGAAGATAGCATCGGATTTCGCGTGCTTCATAAGATCCATGGTCACCTTGTAAGGTGAAAGCTCGCGGATCCGCTCCTCCCAGACTTCATCGGGCTCGCCCATCGACACCCAGACGTCCGTGTAGACGATGTCTGCGTTCTCAACGGCCTTGTAAGGGTCCTCTTCGAACGATAAAGTCGCGCCCGAGATTTTCGCGAACTCCTCGCATTCCTTTATGAGCTTTGCGTTAGGGAAGTACTTTCTCGTCGTTCCGGCAACGAAATGCATGCCCATCTTCGCGCACGCTATCATCAGGGAATTGCCCATGTTGTAGCGGGCATCGCCCATGTAGACAAGCTTCCTGCCCTCTATCGTACCTAAGTGCTCCCTTATCGTTAAAAGGTCCGCGAGCATCTGCGTCGGATGGTACTCGTTCGTAAGCCCGTTCCACACCGGAACTTCAGCGTACTTTGCGATCTCTTCGACTATCGACTGCTCGAAGCCGCGGTACTCTATTCCGTCGTACATACGCCCGAGCACGCACGCCGTGTCCGCAATGCTCTCCTTCTTGCCTATCTGCGAAGCCCGAGGATCGAGGAAAGTCGTTCCTATTCCCATGTCGTGTGCGGCCACCTCGAACGAGCAGCGTGTCCTCGTGCTGGTCTTCTCGAATATCAGCGCAACGTTCTTTCCGGGATACTGCCTGTCGAAAATGCCTTTCTTCTTCTTTTCCTTGAGCTCCGCCGCAAGGTCGAGGAATTCTTCGATCTCTTCCTTCGTAAAATCCTTGAGCGTCAGAAAATCGCGTCCTTTCAAACTCATCTCTTATCTTCCTTTCGTCCGTTTATAATCAACGTATGCCACGTTTCCGCGCATCGTTACGACTGTTACTACTTCACCTTCGTTTATGACTGCGTTCGGCCTGTTGCTCCTTGCCGACCAGTTTCTGCCGCCTATCCTTACGACTCCGAGCCCTGCGGCGTTATCTATCCTGCATGTCACGATCGCATCGCATCCTTCGAGCTCCATGAGCTCCTTTTCACGCCGCGCTCTCATGACGTATTTCATCCCCATCGGCCTTACGGCAACAAAGAGAAATGCCGCAACCCCTACTGCGATTACTATCTGAAGCGGCGTTGCGAGTTCGAAAATGCACGCAACAAGTCCTGCAAGCGCTCCGCCTGCTCCGCACGCTCCTATGAGCTCGATCCTGATGAACTCGATCACCAGGCAGGCTATGAGAATCATGAGCCAGATCTTGATCGTCATTTTCCGTCCTCTATATCCTTATCCAGCCGGGCATCGTCCGCACCTCGGTATCCTCGTCGGTCATGTACTTGGCCGGATATACCGTTATATGCTCGGGATTTTCGTTAAGTATCGCCCCGAGCTGGCTGAAAGTCGAGTTTGCGATGATGTTAGCCCTGCACTTCGTCATGAGCTGCATGTCCCTGTAGCTGTCATTGCCGGTATTGATGCTGACTATCTCCTTATCGGGAAGCCAGGCAAATTCCTTCATAACATAGTCAGGATCCTCAGAGAAAATATAGAACTTGGGATCGCTGAGCTTTTCCCTTATCACGCCGACGGCGTGCTCATAGTAATCGCGCCCGAGGCACAGGAACTTCCCCGAATACTTCTGCGACAGATAGTCGCCGCGCCGAACGTGAACGGAAACGGAATTGCCGCTCATCATCCGCTCGGCAAGCTTTTCGTTCTCACCCGTAAGCGGCGGGAACTTAAGCTCGCGCTTCAGTTTTTCTATCCTGTCGCGGTAATATCTTTCCTCGATGAAGAACCCGAAGATGAACGTGTTCCTGCTGACATCGAGGTTTTTTATCGTTTCAAAATCTATCTCTTTTTCGAGCTGGTCAAGAGTAAGTCCGCATTTTTCAGGCTTTCCGGCCTCACGCAGTTTCCTGTTTATGGGGCCGAGAAGATATCTTACCGGCACCCCGAGGGGACCTTTTACAAAAACCGGCACTTGTCCCGATGCCCTGTAAATCTCTGCCATGCTAGCCTTATCAAGCGAGAACTGAGAGCCAGCGACTCCCCCGAATATGCGCTCGAGCTCGAACCCGTGATGCTCATCATTCGTGTAGAACCATGTAACATCTGCTTTTACCGGCGTTCCCGGGTACAATTCCTTGAGCAGGCTGTAGAGGTTGTACTGGAACATCTGGTTCCCGAGGCCTGATGTGAATCTTACGATTATCAATTGGCTGCCCCCCTGCAGGACCTGATTATTCCGCATATCCTGTCAACGTCATTTTCTGTCAAAGATGCACTCATAGGAAGTGTTATAACCCTCTCGGCAGTATATTTTGCCACAGGAGTCATGCTGCTGTCGAACCTTCCCTGATAGCAGTCCATGTCGCTTGTCAGCGGATAGAAATACTTCCTTACATATATGTCATCTTCCTTCAGCCTGTCTATTATCGTCTGCCTTTCGGCGCCGAATATCTTCTCCTCGACAACGACCGGGAAGTATGCGTAGTTCGGCTTAACGTCTTTCTGAACGGGAAGTATAGTCAGTCCTTCCTCATCCGAGAGGTTCTGCCTGTATCTATCGACGACCTTCCGTCTTTTTTCTATCTCCTCGTCAACATGAAGAAGATTGCAAAGTCCCATGACCGCGCAGAATTCATTCATCTTCGCATTGGCTCCGATGCCGTCTATCACTTCTTCATCCTTTATTCCGAAGTCCTTGAGCTTTCTCAGCATGTCCATGAGCTTAGCATCTGCGGTAGTGACTGCTCCGCCCTCGATCGTGTTGTACACCTTGGTCGCGTGGAAGCTGAACATCGAGGCGTCACCGAACGTTCCTATGCCCCTGCCTTTGTATTCCACGCCGAACGCATGGGCGCTGTCGTATATGACTTTCAGGCCGTGGGCCTTCGCTATCCTATCGATCTCCTCAACGTCGCAGACGCATCCGTACACGTGGACCGGAAGTATCGCGCAGGTCTTCTCGGTAATGAGATCCTCGATCTTTGAAGCGTCGATCGTGTAAGTGTTTTTATCTATGTCGCAGAATACCGGTTCGAGCCCGTTCCTTACGATGGCATGCGTCGTAGATGCGAACGTGAATGGCGTCGTGATGACCTCGCCCGAAAGCCCCATGGCCTGAAGCGTCATCTCGAGCGCCATATGCCCGTTCACGAAAAGCGACACATTATCAACCTTTAAGTACTCGCTAAGCCTCTCCGCAAGCTTCTCGTGATTGACACCCATGTTCGTAAGCCACGCTGATTCCCAGAGCGGCTTGATCGCTTCCGTATATTCCTCGAATGAGGGCATTGATGATCTTGTAACGTTGATCCTCATGTATCTTCTCCTGCACATGTGTGCATTTTATATCTTTGTGAGTCCTATTCTGCTCAACAGGAACTTCATACTGAATCCGAAAAGCGAAGTCTTCTCATCCTTCATGACCACGTGCTCTATGCCGTATACATACATATCTTTAAGGAACTGCCGGCTTTTCCTGTCAGGTTTTCTGAGGAACCCTTTAAGAGCAAGCCCGAAATCATCAAGGCACCGCTTCTTCGAGTACTCGCCGAGCGGACGGTACTGCTCCACCCATTTCATGAGCGTCCTCGACAGGTAGCAGTCCTCGGTTGCTATATCTCTTTTCATCGCGAGCGAGTTCCAGTTAGAGCCGCCCGTCTTCCTGACGTAGCGCCACGCGCTCATGTCGCAGTCCATCCGGAAGATGTCGCCCTGCATGAGCAGGAACAGGAGGATGACCGCGTCATCCGTGAAGTCGCTGGCCCTGTACAGTATCGTGTAATCAAATTTTTCGTTCTTATATATGTTGCGGCTTACGACCGATGCATAGTGCCCGGGCCATTTCCCGCTCCAGCAGAAATCGTCGTAGGTAAAGTTCCCGCTCCAGTCATAGAGGCTTCCGATCTTCTTTATTTCCTCATCGTTTATCGGCTCGTCCTTCTCATCGACCATGACGCAGCCGTGCGTTACCGCTATATGCTCCGGATGACTTTCGAGATGGTCTATCTGCTTCTGGAGCTTGTGCTTATCCGTCCAGAAATCATCCCCCTCAAGATATGCCAGATACTCACCCGTGCATCTTTTAGTAGTCTCGTAAACGTTGACTGTAGGCCGTCCGCCGGTATTTTCCTTACGGATATACAGGCGCACCTGCCTATCCTGCGGCCCCGTTGCCTCATGCTCTGGGTACTCGGCCGCGATAGCCCGAAGCACTTCCTGCGCGCCGTCCGTTGAGCAGTCATCTCCGACAACGACCTCGAAAGGGAAATCAGTCTCCTGCTCGAGAACGCTGCGCAATGCCTTCTCAACATAAGGCCTGTGGTTATATGTTATGAAAATCACGCTGACCTTGTAATCCATCACGCGTTCTCTTTCCTGAATTCTTCCGTATAGTCAGTGATCTTTCCGTCCGCGACTTTGAACACCTTCTCGCATCCCTTTATCGTCGTCAGCCTGTGCGCAATGATGATGAGCGTCTTTCTTCCCTGGAGCCTGTCTATCGCATCCATTACGGCCGTTTCCGTCTCGGAATCAAGGGCAGAAGTCGCCTCATCAAGAACGAGTATCTCGGGATCTCCGTAAAGAGCTCTCGCTATCCCGATCCTCTGGCGCTGTCCGCCAGAAAGCCTTACCCCGCGCTCTCCGACCATCGTGTCGAGCCCCTCAGGAAGAGATCTTACATATTCATCGAGCTGAGCCTCGGCAAGCGCCTGCCAGACTTTGTCCTCTTCGATCTTATCCTCATCTATTCCGAACGCGACATTGCTCCTTATCGTCTCATCCGCAAGGAAGATCGCCTGCGGTATGTAAGCGAGCCTCTTCGACCATTTGATCGGATGCTCGTGAACATTCATGTCGCCGTACATGACCGCTCCTGCAGTAGGTGTGAGTATACCGAGTATGATGTCCGCTATCGTTGATTTTCCGGCCCCGGATGCACCGACAAGGCCTATCGATTTTCCGGTAGGGATCGTGAAGTTAACGTCCGTCAGGACGTCCCTGTCGGTATTCGGATATCTGTAAGAAACTCCTTCTATCCTTATCGCGCTCTCGCTCTCAGGATATGATGCCGTATCGGCGTCCGCATCCTTGAACACATAGCCGTTCATGTCCTCGGTGTCCTTTATGTCCCTGTAGATGAAGTCAACAGAAGGGCGAAGGAATATGATAAGGTTCAAGTAATTGTCTATCTTTCCGACTGACGGCAGAAGCTTGAAAGCCGCCATCGCAAAAGCCGCGAGCTGCGGGATCATGTCCGAAAGGTCCTGACCCATGTAGAGCTTAACGCACAGCACCGCGAGTATCGCGCCTATGCATACCGTCTCTATGAGGTATTTGGGCGCCTGTCCTAGTATCTCGTTGTTACGTACTGCATGGTATTTTGCGGCCCCGCGCTTCCTGAACGCTTCGACGAAGTATTTTTCCCTGTGGAGTATCTTTATGTCCTTGACCGCGCCGAGCGCCTGGTTTATCGCCTGATGCATCTTGCCGTCATTGTACTGTGAGATCTCGCCGTTCTTCCTCGACCGCCCATGGAAGATGAGCAGGTACAGACCTGACACGGCACCGAGAATAACAACGACCGACAGAGTTATCATCCAGTCGACGACGAGAAGATATATGCACATGAGCGCCGAAACGAGAATCTCCGCGAACACCGAAAATGCCGTCAGAAGAAGCTGGAAGAACCTCTCGGAATCGAGCATTATCGACCTTATCATCTCCGCGGAGTTCTTGTCGAGATGATACGTGTACGGCTTCTTCAGGTAGCAGTCGATGAGCCTTGACGAAAGCTTCAGCTGATTGTTGTATATGAACGTGTACTGTATGGAGCACATGATCATAAGATATGCGTTCTTGAGAATGTATATGATGATAAGAGCGATCACCGCATACAGGAAGAACTGCCTGTCAGAACCTGCCCCGGTCATGTCATAGAGGCGGCTCAGCAGCCGGTTCGTATGTATCGACTCCGGATCGCTGATGAGGGAGACGAGCTCGGCAATGAGCGACACTCCGGCAAGCTCTAAGAGCGCACCGATGAAAAGACCGATGCACAGCATCACCGACCTGAACTTCTGCCTGCCGTCAAATATGTAGCTTATCTTCTTTATTACTTCCATGCTGCCTGAGCGCGCTTCAGGAAATGCTGCTCCCATAAGTAGGGATACAGATCCATGAACGCTTTTTCTCCCATCGCAAAAGTAGCCTTAGGGTTATTTATGACCTCGCTGATCTCGGCCCGGACAGTACCCGGGTCAATGAGGTCGCAGCCGATGAACGAGGATGACTCCGTCATCTCAAGAAAATACGTCCTGAGAGGCCCCTGCATCCATTCGACTATCGGCGTGTTGAATCCTATCTTCGTCCTTCTGTATGCGATCTCCTTCGGCATGAACGGAGCCATCGCATCTCTTATGATCGACTTCGAAAATCCTCCGTGGAGCCTTGACTTCCACGGCAGGCTCATTCCGAGCGTCACCATCCGATGGTCCATGAACGGCATTCTTATCTCGACCGAATTCGCCATCGAGTATCTGTCATAGTTGCGAAGAAGCGTCGGAAGTATCGTCTCGTGGCTTGACGCATACAGTATCTTGCCGAGCCTGTCCATCTTTTTATAATGAGGATCATTTGCCGCCCTTACTTTCTTGTAAGGCTGGCGGTGCGCGTTCTTGATGTCCGCGAGCTTCTTTTTCGCCTCATCCATTCTGATTCCCCAGACGGTCGGATATTTCATCGCCATGTTCGACCCGTCCTTCGGGAAGCTTTCTATATAAGCGGTGGTAACGAGCTCACGCTCTTCGGGCGTCTTCGCATCCGCTAGGGCTTTAACGAAATCGAACGTGTATCCTCCGAAGAGCTCATCCGCCCCGTGTCCGTCTATCGTAACTACTGTACCGTCGGCCCGAAGCGCCCCATAGAGCAGCATCATCGGTATCGGACTCGTCAGGTACACGTCTTCTTGCAGATAAACGAAGTCCCCGAGCCTGTCTATCGCGGACAGCGGGTCGATCGTAACAAAAGTCGAATCTATCCCGAGAAAATCGGTGACGGTTTTCGCGTAAGCGGTCTCATCGACTGTCGTTCCCGGAAACGATGCCACATAGGCATGCTGCCAGTCGCGGTTCATCCTCGCATCTTCTTTGGAGCGCGCCAGATGCGCCATAGCGCATATCGTTGCCGATGAATCAAGGCCTCCGCTGAGCGCGGTTCCTATCGTAACATCTGCACGCATGCGAAGTTTGCATGCATCCAGGAATATATCCCGGCATATCTCGACCTGCTCTTCATACGACTCCGGAAGCTCCATGAGATTATCGAGCGTGTTCCAGAACCTCTTTATCTCAAGCTTTTTGTCAAATGTCGCATAGCATCCGGCCGGAAATCTGTATATGTTCTCGATCACGCACTCATCGGTGCTCTCGTAGTAAACGATCCTGTTCGGGTCGGTCACGATATCCCTGTTCGGGCGGATCTCATCCATGAGCGGCATCAGCGCCTTCATCTCCGACGCGAACGCTATGGACGTCTTGTCCTTATCAAGGAACGTATAGTATAAAGGCTTGACTCCGAAACGGTCGCGCGACATGAAGAGCTTCTTCTCCTCGCGGTCCCATATGGCAAATGCCCACATCCCGTTCAGCCTGTCAAGGCAGGCACTTCCCCATTCCATGTAGGCTGCCATTATAACCTCGGAATCACAGTCGCTCGTAAATTCATATCCGAGCCCGGAAAGCTCGCTCCGAAGCTCCGGGAAGTTATATACCTCCCCGTTATAGACGATCATGTATCGTCCGCCGGCATAGGGCATGGGCTGTATGCCCTTCTCGGAAAGGTCGAATATCGCAAGCCTCCTGTGACCTAATGTCACTCCCGGTTCCTGCCATACCTTTCCTGAATCAGGTCCCCTGTGAACGAGCCTGTCCGTGCAGGCTCTTGCCAGGCCTTCATCTATCTGCTTGTTAACTGCTCCGAATATTCCGCACATCTTCAGCTTCTGCCAAACTTTTCTAAAATCCTGTATCTTATTATCTTCATCATCCGCTTTACTGAGATGCCTCTGTATTCATACAGAAACTCAAGCGCCTCGGGCTCCTTTACGGGAGCGGCCGCACTCTTTGAGACATCATACAGATGGATGTCGTTTCCCTTTACGCCATAAGAGATATTTGAAGCAACGGGCCTCATCTGCCTTCCGTAGCTTCTTACTGTTTCATACGGCAGGAGCTTCGGTGTCAGGACATATACTTTTTGGGCGCCTTCTGCCTTTGCAGCATCTATCATCTGCGCGATCGGCTTGTATCCGTAAAGGTCCACGATGAGGGCTTCCTTGTCCGTACCGGTTTCTGTATCCGCTCCGGCTTTACCGTAACTTCCGAGCACGGGATTTTCGCCGTCCATTATTCCCAGCGGTTCGAAGAACGCATCATATACCGCCCGGGACTCATCAATCGTTGAAAACCGGCATCTTGGGCTTTCCGAACACTGTACCGGAACCTGAAGATCCGAGTCGCTTCTGCACGCATGAGTTCCGACATCTCCGAAATTCGTAGTAAGCCCTACCCTCGGATATATTGTATATTTCCCGGTTTCAATGAGATAGGTTATGTAGTATTTGAGCCATGATTTCTCGGACCATCCCGAGATGTTCGCAGGGACGTTTATCCCCGCAAGATCGCGGTCCTTGTTATCGGCATACCAGCTTCTGAAGCTTTCCCACTGCTTACGCGTATATGCCTGTCCCCAGGATGATGCGATCTGCAGATACCAGTTGTCGAACCCGTCATCAACAGGAATGAATCCTTCACGCACGTGTACATTGAACAGGTGCGAATACAACGAAACACTGCCGATCCTGTCGTCTTTTTCTGCAGATTCAAGCGCCTTGCATGCATACTCGTAAAAGCACGGAGCAACGAAAAGATCGTCCTCGAGCACGATGATGCTGCCGTACTCTTCCGTAAGGTCTCCGCAGGCGAGCACGTGGTTCTTAAGCCCCATGCGCTCCTTCCTCTCGATTATGACCTTCTCGCCGTGGGTGTACGTAAATTCCCTTGCGGCATTTGCGACCTCATCGGACCCGCTGTTATCGATGCTGACAACGAGAGCCGGGGACACTCCTTCAGGATAATATGCCGCTTCTATCGAAGATAAGAGCCGCTTTAAAGGTTCAGGTCTGTTATATGCAATTGCAACTATCGCCGGACTTGCCATATCTCACCGTTTTTTCTTATATTGGGTGCAGTACCCCTAACTTAACCATAATACAATAAATGAAGCCCAAATACAAGAAAATGCCCCGCATTCCGCGGGGCATTGACTGTCTTATAAAGCGTTATCGCTCAGGCTTTTCCGTCTGAACCGAGAACGTTGACGATCTTATGAGCAACCATGTCCTTAACTGCCTGACGAGCGGGCTTTAAGTACTGACGGGGATCGAAGTGATCCGGATGCTCTGCGAAGTACTGCCTGATGGTACCTGTCATTGCAAGACGGATATCGGAATCGATGTTGATCTTACAAACTGCAAGCTTAGCTGCCTGACGGAGCTGCTCCTCGGGGATACCTACCGCATCGGGCATGTTTCCGCCGTACTGGTTGACCATCTTAACGAATTCCTGAGGAACCGATGATGAACCGTGAAGAACGATCGGGAATCCGGGAAGTCTCTTGATACACTCCTCGAGAACGTCGAAACGCAGCGGAGGCGGAACGAGGATGCCGTCAGCATTCCTTGTGCACTGCTCTGCCGTGAACTTGTATGCGCCATGGGATGTTCCGATAGCGATCGCAAGTGAATCGCATCCTGTCTTATCTACGAATTCCTCAACCTCTTCAGGACGTGTATAGCTTTCCTTGCCGGCCTCAACGACTACTTCGTCCTCGATGCCTGCGAGCGTTCCGAGCTCAGCCTCAACAACAACGCCGTTCGCATGAGCGTATTCAACTACCTGCTTCGTAAGAGCGATGTTGTCCTCGAATGACTTTGATGAAGCATCGATCATGACAGATGTGAATCCGCCGTCTATGCAGGACTTGCAGAGCTCGAACGTATCACCGTGATCGAGATGGAGAGCGATAGGAATCTCGGGATTCTCTTCAACGGCTGCTTCTACCAGCTTAACAAGATATGTATGGTTGGCATAAGCACGTGCGCCCTTGGATACCTGGAGGATTACGGGGCTCTTGAGCTCGCCTGCTGCCTCTGTGATACCCTGAACGATCTCCATGTTGTTTACGTTGAAAGCACCTACTGCATATCCGCCGTCATATGCTTTCTTGAACATTTCGGTTGTGGTAACTAATGACATAGCAATTCATCCTTTCTGTTTGATAATTTATTATATCCGTTGCCGGAAAATAACCGCAAAGATTATAGCATTTTCTTGCCGTAACTACAATAGTCCTTTCATGTCTTCGCATATCTTAAGGCTCAAGTCGAGTGTTTTCGCATTCGGTATGAGCGATGCTGCTTCATCTTTTGTGAACCTGTATATGAACCTCGGTTTAGCGCCCGGAAGCAGGCGCAGCCTCCCTTTGTATCCTGCGACAAACGGCGCGATGGCGGCCGGTGCAAAGGCCGCATCCGGCATTACCGTAAGCTCTATGCACGCTTCCTTCTGTGTTATGTCTGTAACAAAAACGCTTCTGGCGACGGTGCGAAGGTATGCGACCTTCAGAAGATTCTCGACTGCTTTAGGTATCGCTCCGAAACGGTCCGATAGCTCATCCCTCATGTCATCCGTCTCTTCTTTAGAGGATATGCATGCGATCCTCTTGTATACGTCTATCTTCTGATTTTCGTTTCCTATGTATGAATCGGGGATGTATGCGTCGATGTCAAGATCTACGTTCACCGTATTCTCCTCGGCGACCTCCTCGCCCTTCTGGCGCTTGACCGCTTCATTCAACAGCTTGCAGTACAGGTCGTAGCCGACTGCGTTCATATGTCCCGACTGACGCTCTCCGAGAAGATTTCCGGCACCCCTTATCTCGAGGTCCTGCATCGCGATCTTGAAGCCGCTTCCGAGCTCAGTGAAATCCCTTATCGCCTGGAGCCTCTTCTCCGCGACCTCCTTCAGCACCTTGTTCCTTCTGTACATGAGAAACGCATAAGCGGTCCTGTTCGATCTTCCGACTCTTCCGCGCAGCTGGTAAAGCTGGGACAGTCCCATCTGGTCCGCATCATGTATTATCATCGTGTTGACGTTCGGTATGTCAAGTCCTGTCTCGATTATCGTCGTTGCAACGAGCACGTCGATATCACCCGATACGAAATCGTACATTATCCTCTCGAGCTCGGCTTCCTTCATCTGTCCGTGCGCGAAAGCGATGCGCGCATCGGGAAGAAGACGCGAAAGAAATGCCGCCATGTCGGCGATCGACTGCACGCGGTTGTACACGTAGAAAACCTGGCCGCCCCTGGCAAGTTCGCGGCTTATCGCCTCTCTTACGAGCTCCTCGTTATATTCCATGACAAACGTCTGTATAGGCACGCGGTCCTGCGGAGCCTCCTCGAGAACGCTCATGTCCCTTATTCCGATGAGGCTCATATGAAGTGTCCTCGGTATCGGAGTCGCGGTAAGCGTAAGCACGTCCACGTTTTCTTTCAGCTTCTTTATCTTCTCCTTGTGGGCGACGCCGAAACGCTGCTCCTCATCGATTATGAGAAGCCCTAAGTTTTTAAAGCTCACATCTTTAGAGAGCACCCTGTGCGTGCCTATGACGATATCCACGGATCCGTTCGCAAGATCCCTGACCGTCTTTTTTATCTCGGCGGCGCTCCTGAACCTGCACAGAAGGTCGGTCCTTACCGGATAATCCTTCATGCGCTGCACAAAAGTCGTGTAGTGCTGCTGCGCGAGAACTGTGGTCGGCACGAGATACACGACCTGCTTTCCTTCCTGCACCGCTTTGAAAGCCGCGCGGATAGCTATCTCAGTCTTGCCGTAGCCGACATCCCCGCAGATGAGGCGGTCCATGATCTTCGGCGATTCCATGTCACGCTTCGTATCCTCGATCGCCCGCTCCTGGTCTTCTGTCTCCTCGAACGGGAAAAGCTCTTCGAACTCCCTCTGCCAGACCGTGTCAGGCCCGTACTCATATCCTTTTTTTGCAGAACGCGCCGCGTAGAGCTCTACGAGGTCATGCGCTATGACGTCGACGGCTTCCTTGACCTTCGACTTCGTCCTGCTCCATTCCTGGCCGCCGAGCTTGTTGAGCCTCGGCGCATGCGAATCCTTAGACGCGTATTTCTGTATCGTATCGAGCGCCGTTGCAGGGATGTAGAGGTTCCCGCCGTCACGGTACGATATCTTCATGTAATCCTTCGTGACGTTGTCGACGCTGACCTGCTCTATTCCCTGATATATGCCGAGCCCATGGCTTATATGGACGACATAATCGCCGGGAGACAGCTCCGTGAAGCTCGCTATATGGCTTCCCTCGAATTTCGTCCTGCGCTTTTTCTTCCTGTGCCTTTCAGTGAAAATATCCGCCTCGGATATGACAGCGAATTTGATGAGAGGATACTCGAATCCCTGACGGAGCCGGCCGTAGGTCACCATCACTTCCTTCGGCGCTACCTCTCTGTCAGTATTCTCGGTATAGAATGCGTTAATATCGTTCTCCCGCAGGTCCTCGGCAAGCCTTGCTGCTCTTGTCCTAGATGCGGAAAGAAGTATGATCCTGTAAGAATTTTTTGAAAACCTCTTAAGGTCCGACACAAGAGCCGCAAAGCTGTTGTTATAGCTGTTCATCGCCCTTGCCGCGATATTGACGCCGCCGCTCGTCTTTATTACTCCCGCAGGAAGGGAAAGAGTCGACATCGCTATGCCGGTCATCCTGCTGAGCCGTGCGAAAACCTCATCCCTTGAGTATATGATGTCTGTCTGAGAGGGAAGCGCATAGCCTTTTTCAAGCCGCATCCTCATGCTCTCGGTAAACTCTGCCTCAACTGCGGATACAGTCTCTGAAAGCCTTCCGGGTTCATCGAGGAAGTACAGGCATGATTTTCGCGAAGCGTAGTCCGCGAAGCTTTCCGTTCGCTCGTAGAAATAGTTCAGGAAGCTGTCGAGGTTTACGGCCGAAGGGCCTGATATCTCGATCTCTTCCTTGAGGTTTTCGGCGATCCTGTATGCATTCGCGCCTTCTTCGGTCTTAAAAGTCTCGCGGAATTTCGCCCTGACGGATTCAGCTTCGCTCATGACTTTTTCAAGACCTTCCCGCAGCCGCGACTCATCCATCACCATCTCGGTAGCCGGGAATACGGATACGGTCGAAAGCTTTTCTATCGAGCGCTGGCTCATTATGTCGAACGTCCTTATCGAATCGACGGTGTCTCCCCAGAGCTCTATCCTGACCGGGTTCTCATCGGTGAGCGGATAAATGTCGACGATATTACCGCGCACCGAGAACTGGCCCTTGCCTTCTATCTGATAGTTGCGCACATATCCGGCTCTTACGAGCTCCTCGGCAAGATCGGTTTCTGATACGGTCCCGCCTTCATCGATGTAGATGATACTGTCTTCGATCGCGGACAGGGGAACCATGCGGGCCATGAAGGCGTCCGCCGTCGTGACTATCGTGCATCTGTCCCTTTCAGCAAGTGCGCGTATGCACTGCATCCTCTGCTCGGTGATGACATTTCCCGAAAGGTCGGCCTGATAGAATATGAGATCCTTCGCAGGAAAAAGGCAGACATCGGGATCGAAGAACCTGTAGTCCTCGTACATCTCGCGCGCTTTTGTCTCACTAAAAGTAACGATGATTTTGAAATCAAAATCATCGCTCATTCCGTATACCATGTGAAGTTTCTGCGGGTCGACGCATCCGTCCGCCGCACATATTCCCCCGCGCTTAAGAAGGCTCTTAAGTGTTTCGTATTCCGCAAGGGATGAAAAAGGAGAATCAAATGCTTTCATCGTTTTCCTTTTTTGACGTGTTGAAACGGTTCATCGCGGCATCTATACCGTCGTTCATTATCGAAACTACCGCATTGGCCGCATCTATGAACGCTATGTCCATAAGCTCGCGCTCATCTTTAGAAAAGTGTCCGAGCACGTAATCAGCAAGATCGTAGCCTTTCGGCTTTTCGCCGACTCCGACGCGCACCCTCATGAATTCTTCCGTTCCGAGACGGGATATGATGTTCTTCATCCCGTTGTGCCCGCCGGCGCTCCCGCTCTTCCTTATCCTTATCCTTCCGGGCTCGAGCGCGACATCATCATATACGACGATGAGCTCGCTTGCTACATCAATCCTGTAATAGCTGACAAGCTCTCCGACGCTGTCACCGCTAAGGTTCATGAAAGTCTGCGGCATCGCGAGCATAACCTTGTTGCCCTCGATCATGCCTTTACCGCAGATAGCTTTGTGCTTGATGTAATCCGTCGCGATATCGAACCGGTCAGCAAGTATGTTCACTACCTCGAATCCGACATTGTGCCGCGTGCCGGCATATTCCCGGCTGGGATTTCCTAAACCGACTATCAGGTACATTTTCAGCCTGCCGAAGAACTGTTGAGATATGCCTCCTGCTCAGGAGTGAGCACATCTATCTTCTTGCCGAGGAATGCGAGCTTCCTTACTGCAACATCCCTGTCGACTTCCTCGGGAACGTTTATTATCATCTTATCGAAGGTACCCTCATGCTCGATGAGATACTTCGCTGAAAGCGCCTGGATAGCGAATGACATGTCCATGATCTCTGCAGGATGTCCGTCCGCGCATGCAAGGTTGACGAGCCTTCCCTCGCCGAGAACGTTGATCGTCTGGCCTGTAGGAAGCTTGTAGCCCATTATGTTGTTGCGCATCTCCATCGACTCAACGGCGATCTCGCGGAGCCTTGCCATATCTATCTCGCAGTCGAAGTGTCCGGCGTTGCAGAGTATCGCTCCGTCCTTCATCACTGCGAAGTCCTCTTCGTCTATTACCTTGTCGCAGCCCGTTACCGTTACGAAGAAATCGCCGAGCTTTGCGGCATCATTCATCGGCATTACATCGAATCCGTCCATAACTGCTTCTATTGCCTTGACAGGATCGATCTCGGTAACGATGACTCTCGCTCCGAGTCCTTTCGCTCTCATAGCGACACCCTTGCCGCACCATCCGTATCCTGCGACAACAACTATCTTGCCGGCAACTATGAGGTTCGTCGTGCGGTTGATACCGTCCCATACCGACTGGCCCGTGCCGTATCTGTTATCAAAGAAATGCTTGCACATCGCATTGTTCACAAGAACCATGGGGAACTTGAGCTCGCCGTCTCTGTCCATTGCAAGAAGTCTCATTATTCCGGTCGTCGTCTCTTCGCAGCCGCCGATGATCCCGGGGATCAGTTCGGGCATCTCCGTGTGGACCATATGGATGAGGTCGCCGCCGTCATCGATTATGATGTTCGGTCCGGGTGAGAGCACCGCGCGGATGTGGCTATTGTATTCTTCTTCGGTCGTTCCGTGCCAAGCGTGAACTTCAAGTCCTGCCTTTACGAGCGCCGCCGCAACATCATCCTGCGTTGAGAGCGGGTTGGATCCGGTAACGTACATCTCAGCGCCGCCTGCTGCAAGCACTTTGCAAAGGTATGCGGTCTTAGCCTCAAGATGCACCGAAAGCGCTACTTTCTTGCCCGCAAAAGGTTTTGTCTTTACGAATTCTTCTTCAAGGGTGCGCAGAAGGTCACAGTTCCTTCTTACCCATTCGATCTTCTTTTCGCCTGAAGGCGCAAGGTTGATATCTCTGATTTCACTAGCCATTTCTTTTCTCCCTTATATGCATTCTGAAATTATAGTTAAACGTCTCCATGCTTTTCCCTGTATTCTGCTATAGCGGCCTGGATCCTCTCATTCGGATCGAGAAGATCGCTTATAGAGATGTCATGGTTCAGCGTGTCTATGATGTAAGCGATGTACTTGCTCATATCGCAGTTTACGTAGTACGGACGCTCGAGAAGCTCCGGTGTCTGGTATATGAGGTTCGTCGTGAGTATCTTGTCGAACAGTCCCTGTTCGAAAGCCTCGTCCATGCAGGACAGTCCGTTCGTGAAAAGCCCGAATGTCGCCGCGATGAAGATCCTTCCTGCCTTACGGGCCTTCAGCTGCTTGGCAACCTCGATGACGCTCTCACCGGATGAGATCATGTCGTCAACGACGATGATGTCTTTTCCTTCAACGCTCGATCCTAAGAACTCATGGCTCACTATCGGATTGCGTCCCTCGACGACTCTCGTGTAGTCCCTTCTCTTATAGAACATTCCCATGTCGAGCCCGAGGACGTTTGCCATATAGATCGCACGGCTCATTCCGCCTTCGTCGGGGCTGACGACCATCATGTGGTCGCTGTCGAGCTTAAGGTCGTCAACTGACTTTAAAAGTCCTTTCAGGAACTGGTACGTAGGCTGTATCGTCTCGAATCCGTTGAGCGGTATCGCATTCTGGACCCTTGCGTCGTGCGCGTCGAAAGTTATTATGTTGTCAACGCCCATCCTGACGAGTTCCTGAAGGGCGAGCGCGCAGTCGAGCGATTCTCTCGTGTTCCTCTTGTGCTGACGGCTCTCGTAAAGAAAAGGCATGATGACCGTGATCCTTCTGGCCTTGCCTCCTACCGCTGCGATTATTCTTTTGAGATCCTGGTAATGATCGTCGGGCGACATGTGGTTCTGTATGCCGCACAGTGAATATGTAAGACTGTAATTGTTGACGTCGACAATAAGATAAAGATCTGTTCCTCTGACTGATTCGTTTATGATGCCCTTTGCTTCTCCGGACCCGAATCTTGCGATCTTGGCATCAAGAATGTAAGAATCTCTCTGATATCCTGCAAATGCGAGTGAATCCTTGTGCTCGTTCTCTCTCTCGGTCCTCCATCTCACAAGGTAGCTGTCCACCTTCTTGCCGAGATTTTTACATCCTTCGAGTGGTATCATCCTTAGCGATCCGACAGGGATTGTCTCCAGGTTACGTTTTTCTTCTCGCTGACTGTTCATGCGACGCATACTCCTTCCTAACGCGCGGACCTTTTCCTCTTAACGCGGATGTCTTCAACATCCGGATGAAGAATCGTATAGTTACCGAAGATTCTTGAGAAGTTACGTTCGGAATATCTTTTTCCGAGATCTCCGAAAGCCAGATTCGTCGAAATGATCGTGGACTTCCTTCTTAAGTCTCTTTCATTAAGTATGTCAAAAAGCCTTGACGCAACAAAAGAACTGACGCTCTCGGTTCCCAGATCGTCAATTATCAGAAGATCACATGTGAATATGTCCTTCTGCCACCCCCAGGAACGCTCCTCGTCCTGACCGAACATTTCCTGTGAAAGTGTATCAAACATGCGCATGGATGTAAAGTAAACTACCGAATATCCTTTATCCAATATCTCCTTTGCCATGCAGTTCGTAAGGAATGTCTTTCCTACGCCGACATTTCCGTACAGAAGGATGTTCTCATAGCGGGAGCCGAAGTTATCCGCGAACTCCCTGCATTTATCGATGATGCCCTTCATCTTCTCGCGCTCACTGTCTGTATAATAATCGTATGTGAGCGTGCCGAAATTCTCTCTCTCGAGAATCTCCTCTATGTTGGACTGATGATACGCTACCCGCAGAAGCTCACGGCGCAAACAATCGCATCTCCTGCCGTCTTTTGTATATCCCGTATCATTGCATATGGGGCATTCGTGCTTCTCTTCCAGATAGTCCTCAGCAAATCCGTTATCGGCTAAAAGCTTTTTCTGCTGCTGCGAAAGATTTTCGATCTCTTCTCTCATTCTCGCAACAGCGCCGGCATCGCCGTCGAAAACCTTTGCCGCACATTCCATAGCAAGATCCGTTATCTTATTCTCGATATCCCTGTAGGCAGGGATTTTCTCCCTGACGGTCCTTGCCGCATCCTCGGCGCGATGACGTGAGATCATGCGTTTTCTCTCATAGCCGCGCATTATCTCATCATACTGCATCTGTGTAAGCATTCTTTGCTCCTGATATCAATCGACCACGTCCTTCATGAGCGAGTCGTAATCATATTCTCTCTCGTTGAAATTGTGGAATTTTTCCGCCTGTTTCTTCTTTGTCTCCGTCTTCTTCGCAACGGGTTTTGTCTCGGCCGCCTTCTTCGAGAAGAACTCCTCATCGGCCGCAATGATGTCGGCAGGCTTCTTCACTCCGGCGTCATGCCATTTCTTCAGAATGGAATTGACGTATCTCATGTTCGGCTTTCCGGTTGAAAGGACTGTCCTGCTGCATGCCTCACGGATTATGTCCATGCCGTATCCGAAGATCTTCGTCCACCTTCTGACGTATGCCATCTGCGCCTCGGTAGGCTCGCGGTCCGCCGAAAGTCCGAGCGCAGCCATAACTTCCTTCATCTCCTTCGGAACATGCATCGTGAGCTTCTTAGCTTCCTCGAGCGTATCGGCTCCGGATTCCTTCCATTCCTTCGCAACGGATTCGATGCTCCTGAACGATTTCTGGTTGCTGCTGATGCAGTACTCGAGCAGATACTCGATGAGCTCCGCCGAAAATCCCAGCTCCTCATATATGTAGAGAACCGTTGAGATCTCCTCAGGATTTATCGTACGTCCCATGTACTGCTCGGCGATCAGCATGAGTTCGCTGACGTCATCCTTATCAAGAAACTGCGCCAGTTTCTCCTTCGAATATACCGGTTTAGCTGAAAACTCCACGACATTCCCCCCTGCCGGCCTGGTGCCGGCCTGACCCCTGCAGTTCCAGAATCTCAGGGCGCGCTTCACATCCTGCTCGGAATAGTTGAAGTAGTCCGCGATAGAACTTACCGTGGGATTCTGTTTACCGTTCTTTAAAAGATAGAGATATATCTTAAGCTGAGATTCGTTCGCTTCACGGAGGCATTTTTCAAGTGCCGTTCCGGGTATCACGAGCGCGTCACAGCATAGATCGCTGTTCAGCGTTATCTGATCCATTAAGTTGTCACCTGTTTCATAAAGTATTTGCAAAGCAGTCAATCATGTGTGTGTTGGATTATAACACCAAGGCCGCAAAAATGAAACAGCTGATTTTGCCTCAAACCCTGTATTTTCAAGGGTTTGCAGATTTGTGGACAGTGTGGAAAACCGAACGTCTACTGATTATGGAAACTGGATTTTTTTCTTCCCGGCTTCAAAAATCCGCCTGTTCGCAAAAAGCTGCAGCGAAGCATTATGTCAATTAAAAATCCACAATCATTCCGGTCGATTTTGTCCGTTCAGACTGTGGATAATGTGAATAAGTCATAGCCCCAGGAGGCTGTCTGCTATTTTTACTATATCTCCCGCACCCATAGTTATCAACAGATCACCGGGTGAACAATTCTGCAGCACGAAATTTTCAATTTCGTCAAATGAACCAAAATATTGAGCTGAAGTTCCGTTACTTTTTATAGCCTCACAAAGGTCGGATGACGAGATGCCGAGATTGTCCTTTTCTCTGGCCGCATATATGTCTGCGAGGATGACATCATCTGCCGCGGCGAGCGCTTTTGCAAAATCGTCAAATAAAGCCTTTGTTCTCGAATACGTATGCGGCTGGAATACGACCCACAGTTTCTTATGAGGATAGTTCGATGCCGCTTCAAGTGTCGCTGCTATCTCGGTCGGATGGTGGGCATAGTCATCTATTATAGTAACTTCCCCGATCTTTCCTTTATACTGGAACCTCCTGTCCGTTCCTTTGTAGGATGAAAGTCCAGTGCTTATATCGGCCGGTTCTATCCCTAGCCTGTCGCACACTGCATAGGCCGCTAAGGCATTCGATATGTTGTGGCCTCCCGGAACGCCGAGGGCAATTGATGCGACGGCTTCTCCGGCTTTCATTACAGAAAAAGCAGCACATCCCTTTTCATCATATGAAACAGATCCTGCCGTATAGTCTGCCGGCCCGTCCTTAGAAAACGTAATGATATCGCAGCCCGCGCCTTCAGTGATTTTCTCATGATCCTCTATGTCGGCATTGATGACGAGGAATCCGTCTTTTGGAAGAAGCGCCGCGAATCTCGCAAATGAATTCCTTATATCATCGATGTCCTTGAAGAAATCGAGATGGTCCGCATCTATATTAAGTATGACTTCTGCCGTCGGGAAAAAGCTCAAGAAGCTGTTCGTGTACTCGCACGCTTCGGTCACGAATACATCATAGCCTCCTATCCTGATGTTGCCGCCTATAAGATGAAGCATTCCGCCGACAGAGACTGTCGGGTCCTTCTTCGCCGCAAGCAGCACTGATGTGATCATCGATGTAGTGGTGGTTTTTCCATGAGTTCCGGATACGGCTATGCTCTTATCATAGTTCTTCATGATCACACCGAGCAGTTCCGCCCTCGTCATCATCGGGATGCCAAGTTCCTTTGCCCGGGCGAATTCAGGATTGTCTTCCTTTATGGCGGCGGTGTAAACTGCAAGGCCTATGTCATCAGTGATGTTCTCAGCACGCTGCCCGTAATGGATTACGGCACCTTGCGACTCTAGCTTTTCGGTAAGCTCTGACGCAGCCCTGTCGGATCCCGAAACCGGAAATCCCTCGCTCATGAGTATCTCGGCGAGCCCGCTCATGCTTATCCCGCCTATGCCTATGAAATGGACCTTCACCGGATTTGAAAAATCGATGTTATACATAAAAAACATAATAGTCTATCATCACAAAAAACTCAATATGTGTAATTTTTCACAAATAGTCGCCGTCATCCGTTTGTTTTTTGTTTATTTTTTATGAAATTCGTGATAAAATACTTCTGACGTGATTTTTCGTTACTACAACTTGGAAAGACAGAGGTGTAAACGTGATTAAGAAAGAAATGATTGCGATGCTGCTTGCCGGCGGACAGGGAAGCCGTCTCGGCATTCTGACATCAAAGGTTGCAAAACCGGCCGTATCCTTTGGCGGTAAATACCGCATCATCGATTTTCCCTTGAGCAACTGCATTAATTCGGGCGTGGATACAGTCGGAGTACTTACTCAGTACCGCCCGCTGAGGCTGAACACCCACATCGGCATAGGTATTCCCTGGGACCTTGACCGTAACATGGGAGGCGTGACTGTCCTTCCGCCGTACGAAAAGAGCGCGAACAGCGAATGGTACACCGGAACGGCCAATGCCATCTACCAGAATGTCGAATATATGGAAACATTCAATCCCGATTATGTTCTCATACTGTCGGGTGACCATATCTATAAAATGGACTACGAGGTAATGCTCGACTATCACAAGAGTAACAATGCCGAGATCACGATAGCCGCGATGCCCGTTCCGATCGAAGAAGCAAAGCGCTTCGGAATACTCATAACTGATGACAACAGACAGATCACAGAGTTCGAGGAGAAGCCCGAAAAGCCTAGAAGCAACCTCGCTTCCATGGGTATTTATATCTTCAACTGGAAGTCGCTCAAGGAATCCCTGATCGCAATGGCCGATCAGCCGAACCTCGACTTCGGAAAGCATATAATCCCTTACCTTTTCAATAGGGGCGGCAGATGCTTCGCATACGAGTTCAACAGCTACTGGAAGGATGTCGGAACATTGCATTCCTACTGGGAAGCTAACATGGAGCTTATCGACATCGTTCCTGATTTCAACCTGTACGAGGAGTACTGGAAGATCTACACACGTTCCGAAACTCTTCCGCCTCAGTACATTTCTGAAAACAGCGTAGTCGAGCGCTCGATAATCGGTGAAGGAACCTACATTTACGGCAAGGTCTACAACTCAGTCATCGGATGCAACATTACGATAGGAAAAGATACCGTCGTAAGGGATTCGATCATAATGAACAACACGCAGATCGGAGATGCCTGCGATATGACTAAAGCCATTATCGCCGAGGATGTCGTTATCGGTAACAACGTTACGCTCGGTACCGGCGATGAGGTTCCGAACGAGACGGATCCTACGATCTATACTAACGGCATAGTGACGATCGGCGAGCATACGACTGTTCCCGACAGGGTAAGCATCGGCAAGAACAGCGTCGTTTCCGGCAAGCTTACCGCAAAGGATTTCAAAGACAACGCTTTAGGAAGCGGCAAAACATTGATAAAGGCAGGTGACGAACTGTGAGAGCGATCGGACTTATTTTAGCAGGCGGCAACACATACAGGATGAAGGACCTTTCACAAAAGCGCGCCATCGCCGCAATGCCTGTTGCCGGTAACTACAGGGCGATCGATTTTGCCCTCAGCAACATGACGAATTCCCGTATCACTAAGGTCGGTGTCATCACCCAGTACAATGCGGGTAGTCTCCATGAGCACTTGAGCTCATCAAAATGGTGGGATTTCGGCCGTAAGCAGGGCGGACTTCATATTTTCACCCCTACGGTCACGAGCGACAACAACTTCTGGTACAGGGGCACGGCAGATTCGATCTACCAGAATCTCGCTTTCCTCAAGGAAAGCCATGAACCTTATGTCGTAATAGCCTCCGGTGACGGAATATACAAGATGGATTACAACGAGCTTCTCGAGTTCCACATCGAGAAGGGCGCCGACATTTCCCTTGTATGCTCGGAGATACATGATCCGAAGGACTGCGAGCGTTTCGGAATGGTAAGGCTCAATGATGAGATGCAGGTAGTCGACTTCGAGGAGAAGCCCATCTCCGCCAAGACGACTCTCGTTTCATGCGGAATCTACGTTATAAGAAGAAGGCTTCTCATAGAGCTGATCGAAAAGTGCGCAGAGGAAGAGCGTTTTGATTTCGTAAGAGATATCCTCATCAGATACATGAACATCAAGAAGATCTGCGGCTATAAGATCAAGACGTACTGGAGCAACATCGCTTCTGTCGACGATTACTACCGCACGAACATGGATTTCCTCAAAAAGGAAGTGCGTGATTTCTTCTTCAGGGAATATCCCGATGTATATACGAAGGTCGATGACCTTCCTCCGGCAAAGTACAATGTCGGCTCGAACGTGCGCAATTCGCTCGTTGCTTCCGGTGCCATTATAAACGGCACGGTCGAAGGATCTCTTCTTTTCAAGAAAGTATTCGTCGGCAGCAACTGCACGATCAAGAATTCCATCATTCTCAATGATGTCTACATCGGGGACAACACCTATATCGAAAACTGCATCATAGAAAGCGGCGGCACGATCCTTGCCAACTCGTACTACAAGGGTGAGGAAGGACCTAAGGTTGTCATAGAAAAGAGTGACCGTTACGTATTCTGATGAAGAAGAAAGAAGGATTTGAAAATGAACATTACTGATGTCAGGATCCGGATCATGTCAAAAGAGGGAAATATGAAAGCTGTTGCTTCCGTTACCCTCGACAATGAATTCGCAGTGCATGACATAAAGATAATCGAAGGGGATAAAGGACTGTTCATCGCGATGCCGAGCCGCAAAACGCCCGAAGGGGCATATCGCGACATCGCGCATCCGATCTCTCATGAGTCCCGTGAGGTTCTGCAGAAAGCGATCCTCGACGAGTACGAGAAGCAGCTTGCTTCTAATATCCCAGATCCTCTCCGACAAGAATGACTTTTATCCTGCCCGGGATCATTGACGATCTTGTAATAACTGTCTGACAGCAGATCGTATGCTCGAGGCAGTCTCCGCATCTGCCGATCCTGGCACACGGAGTATCACAGTTAAGCCTTACCGTATTCGCGGGGGACGCAACGTTTCTTGTACGTTCGATCCCCGCGTTTACGTCTTTTACGGCCTTGTTCATTCCTGCTATGACTATGACCTGTGAAGGCCCGTAGATCAGGAAGCTTACCCTGTTTCCCCTGCCGTCTATGTTAATAAGCTCACCGTCGAGCGTTATCGCATTCGTGCTCATCATGAACGTGTCGGCGTTTATCATCTTCGCCTTGAGTTCTTTCATCTCATCGTCGGTCTTATAGTTCTCCCTTATGATAAGATCATGTCCTCTGTCTTTTATCATCTGCTTCAGGGACGAATTGTCTATCGTCATCGACCCGCCGTAAGCAACCGTCTTCGGCTCTTTCCCGATGAGCTCGAGCACTTTCTCGCACGCCTCTTCCATCGTGTCGGCATAGTAGCCTTCCATCTTGCGCATCTCAAGTTTCTTGATTATCGTCTGCGCCTGATTCCTGTAGAAAGTTTTCTTGTTAGCATCCACAGTAGTTACCCTCCTTTTTCTTCTCTGTTACCAGACTGCCCTTCTCCTTTTTTGTCAGCTCAGCAGTCTGTCATCACACCGTTCTGTTTACAAATGTGTCTTATCAGCCTTCTCTCAGCATGAACTGCGAAACCGAATACGGCTTCCCGTTGACATCATAAAGCGCTACGCACCTCTCGTTCCCTTTTGCATATACCGCCGGAAATATTTCATCGTTAAGCTTCGCCTGCTGCCTGTAGTCTATCCGAAGCGATGAAACAGAGCACCTTCCGAGCTCAGACATCGCGAGCTTCACATACTGTCCGTTGTTCATATGGTTATTGCTGTCAAGGTGGTGGCGCTGTATCCTTATCGGATCCTTCTTCTCGCAGGTAACGTCACCTCCCTCGGGAATCAGCACCTTTCTCGTGCTGTAGCTCATGGAAAGCTTCGGCTCTATCGTATAAGCTTCATGTATGAAATCCGGGGCCTTTACCGGATGAGCATTGTCGATGTTTATGAGTGTCCACATCGAATTCGCCTTCACGATATACTGTCCGCCCTCATCCTTCAGATAGAAATTCCTGAGGCCGAAGCATCCCTTGAAACTATATGGAAAAGTTCCGACCGTGACGTATTCGCAGAGCTTCGGAAGCCTGTCTATTTCTATCTCCCAGTAGTTTATAACCCATAAAAGCTTCTGCGCGGCGAGCACGTCAAAGCCTGCTCCTGCATCCTCGGACTGGAACGTCGAGCAGTCCTGGAAAGCGTCAATGAGTGATGTAACCGTGAAAATCCTGTCAGTGCCGCATTCGCTGAATCCGATCCGTTTTCTGTATTCGTACATGATGTCAGTCACCTGCCGATTCTTTAGTGATGTCGGATCCGAAATACTTCATCGATATTTCTGACAGCGTGCCATCCGCTCTCATCTCAGAAATAGCATCATTTATCGCCTGTCTTAAGCTGTCGTTGTCCTCGCCTTTTTTAAGAGGCACGGCATATTCTGTCAGTTCCTCATCAACAGCCGCTACCGCAAGTTCAGTGTTCCCTGTTGTGTTCAGATAGTCACGTACCGATGTGTTCGCATTTATCGTTGCATCCGCCGTACCGTTGAGAACAAGTTCCATCGTCTCTCCGAGCGTAGGCACGTTAACGACTTCGGCTCCCATCTTTTCGCCCATCTGCGCGTATGTGGAGCCTACCGAGTTCGCGGTCTTGCGTCCTGCAAGATCCTCAAATGTATGAATGTCATTATTGTCGGCACGGGTTACGAGAACCGCCCTGTCAAAAGCATACGCGTCCGTGAAATCGAACGTCTGCCTTCTGTCGTCCGTAACATCCACGCCGTTCGCCATCATATCGAAAGTCCCCTGCGAAACTCCCGTGAGCCCCCCGTCAAAATCACCTTCAGCGAATTCAGCTTCAACCCCGATCCTCTTCGCTATTTCCTTTGCGACCTCGACATCGAAACCTACGAGCTCATTCGTAGTCTCATCATGATAAGTAAAAGGCGACCAAGCACCTTCCGTCGCGACCGTGATCTTCCCGGCGGCCTTTATGCGCTCAAGATGATCTCCGGCATTGCCTGATGAAGAGCATCCCGCAAGAACGAGTGCGAGAGCTGCCATCGCGATCACTGCTGTCTTTTTCATTGTTCCTCCTTTTCGGTGCCGTCCACGTTCATTCCTATAAAGGCTCTTGTCCTTTCGTTCTTCGGATCGGCGAAGAACTCCCTGGTGTTTCCTTCTTCTATGATCGAACCTTCTTCCATGAAGATCATCCTGGTGCTAACATCCCTTGCGAATGACAGTTCATGAGTGACTATCATCATCGTGATTCCGGAATCTTTCAGCTTCCTTATAACCTCGAGCACTTCCCCGGTAAGTTCCGGATCGAGCGCTGAAGTCGGCTCATCGAAATATATGATCTTCGGATCCGCAGCGAGCGCCCTGGCTATTGCCACTCTCTGCTGCTGGCCGCCCGAAAGATGCAGCGGGAACCTGTCCGATTTTTCCTCCATTCCGACCTTGCGGAGCATTTCTGCGGCTATCTCTTCCGCCTTGTGCCTGTTCATCCCCCTGCCTGATGTAAGGCCGAGAGTTACATTTTCCATCGCGGTCTTGTTCGCAAAAAGATTGTAATCCTGAAATACGAAGCCTGTCTTCTTATGAAGCTTTGAAGCTTCCCTGCGGCCAAATCCTGCCGGATCATAATGTTCTCCGTCAAAGACAAGCTCACCCGCATCTGCTCTCTCCAGCATGTTAAGGCAGCGCAGCAGCGTCGTCTTTCCGGCGCCCGATGGTCCTACTATCGCAACGACTTCTCCCGGCATGACGCTGAGGCTCACTCCCTTTAACACCTCGGCGTGATCAAAAGTCTTATGCAGATTCTTAACTTCCAGCAACGTCTCTGTCATATCTTCCAAGCCTTTTTTCTCCGCGTCTCTGTATCAGCTCGAGTATCGTGGAGAACATGAGATATATGAATGCAACTTCCAAATACAGCGGAAGGAACTGGTATGTCCTTCCCGCGATCTGTCTCGTTGCAAGGAACATTTCCGTGACCGTTATGTTCGATGCCAGCGAAGTATCTTTTACCATGCTTATCATCGAATTGAAAAGCGCAGGGAATGCCGCTCTGAAAGCCTGCGGGAGTATGACGTGGATCATGATCTTCGGATAGCTGAGTCCGACGCAGTATCCGGCCTCGAGCTGGCCCTTCGACACTCCTTCCATGCATCCTCTTATCGTCTCCGCGCAGTAGGCGCCTTCGTTTATGGCAAATACTATGACTGCCACGACGAATCCGTTCGGTTTTATCCCGAACGCTGACGGGCCGTAATAGCCGACCATCAGCTGGACGAGCAGCGGCGTTCCGCGGATCATCCATATGTATATCCTCGCAATATAAGCAAGCACAGGCACGTCGGCATATACGATCACCGCAGTGATGACCGCTATGACAAGAGCGAGCGCGAACGCGAAAATCGTAAGCGGGACCGTCATTGCCAGTCCCGGCAGTATTATCCTCGGAAAGGATTCTATCAAGAGCTGCCAGACATTCATGGTTTAATTATATCCATCTTTATTTCGCGGTCAACGTAATTTTATGGTACAATATGCGGCAGAAACGTATCAATCAGTTTAACTGAGCGGGGGATATGATGATGAGAAAAGCAGCTGTTTATGAACTGACGGAACAGGAAGTCGGAAATGCGGCCGGTTTCGTGCAGCAGTGCCTTACGGAATACGGAATAAGCGCAAGCGACGGGATGAAGAGCACGCTCATCGCCGAGGAGGCTATCGGAAGCCTTGTATCGCATTCAGAGGGCGAAGGAAAGCTCCGGGTCAGCATCCATAAGATGCTCGGGAACATAACGATCGAAATGTCCGCTCCCGGCGTGGAATACCCGCTTCTTGACAACATCGAGTCGGCAGCGATTCCGGAAGATGACGAGATGGGCCGTGATGCCCTCGACGTCATCCGCAACATCATGCTCCGCTCGTTCGCGGAAAATCTCAAATACCGCCATAAGGACGGATACAACCACATAAGGATGACTCTGGTCAAGTCGAAGAGAATGTTCCTCTACATGACACTGGCTTCGCTTTTTGCGGCCGTAATCATCGGACTTCTCCTGTCGGCCTTCGCACCTGAGGCGTTCAACAAAGGGCTCGATTATTATGTCTTAACCCCGATAAAGACCGTATATATCAACATACTGAAAGTTATAGTCGCACCTGTCGTCTTCTTCTCGATAGTGACGTGCATCGGCGGATTTTCCAACCTGCGCGAGCTCGGGAAGGTCGGCGCAAGGACGATCCTGCTCTACACCATGACTACGGTATTCGCAGTATCAGTCGGGATCGGTGTTTTCTATCTGTTCCAGCCGGGGCAGGCAGGACTTGCCGCAACCGTTGAAGGCGCAGCGAACGCATCAGACTCAGCAAACCTTTCGCTGAGGGATCTTCTCATAGACCTCGCTCCTTCGAACTTCCTTAAGCCGTTCATCAATGACAACATGCCGCAGCTCATATTCCTTGCGGTTCTCTGCGGTGTCGCGACCGGCCTCATAGGACAGTATTCCGTCGTCTTAAGGTCTCTGTTCGATGCGTGCAACGAGCTTTTCATGAAGATAGCCAGCATGATAATAAAGTTCATGCCGCTCGCGATTTTCTGCTCAGCAGCTTCAATGATCGTCGCTACCGGAGCCGAAACGCTCCTGTCGATCGTCGGAATGTTCGGCTCGTTCATTTTCGGGCTTTTCTGCATGATAATCATCTATCTTCTGCTCGTCATCATACTCGGACGTCTTGACCCGAGGCCGCTCATAAGAAAATACGCGCCGACAATGCTCCAGGTGTTCTCAATGGCATCGAGCAACGCCGCTATACCTCTGAACATGTCGGTATGCCATAAGAAACTCGGGATAAGCAACAAGGTATGCGGGCTTTCCATTCCTCTCGGTTCTACGCTCAACATGGACGGAACCTGCGTTCAGCTCGCCGTCTTCTCACTCGCGCTTGCGAAAGTGTACGGCACTCCCGTTTCAAGCAGCGGACTCATCACTATGGCGATCACCATAATCATTCTTTCCATGGGCGCTCCCGGAATGCCCGGCGGTACCGTCATATGTCTTTCAGTGCTCCTCGAGCAGCTCGGCGTGCCGACTGAAGCAGTCGGACTCGTAATGGGAATAGGACCCCTTCTCGGTATGTTCCTGTGCATGAGCAACTGTTTAGGGGATGTCGTTGTCACCACGATAGTGGCGCGCTCCGCAGGCGAACTAGATAAAGAAGTTTATAAGAAATGATCAGTCGTTCATATACTTTTCGGTTATGATGCGCGAAGCTTCGGTATCGTCCTCATAGTCCTCCTGGGTTTTGAGCGATCTGTAGTCGAACGATCCGTAGAATCCGCGCTCAGACTGAAGGTATTCTTCATAATTCTCATATGTCAGCAGGCACTTATCATCATGCATCATCCGGAGCATCAGGGTGTTCACCCATGCTCCGTAATGCGAGATGTCTTTATAGTTGTTCAGATCCGTCGTTATATCCGTAAGGCAGTTGAACGAGAAAAGCTTTATGTTCGGATGCTTTAAGATTTCTTCTATCGCAGTCTTCTCGGCATCGATCTGCCTGTCGAATACTCCCTGTTCTAAAGTAACTTTCCACCACGCCGCTGAATAAGGCGTAAAGAAATAATAGAACTCAACATCGGGATACGCATCCGCCAGATCGGTAACGTTCTGAGTGACATTCCCGATTACCTTTTCCCTGTCATCCTCATCGAACACACGCTGCAATGCTGACTCTGAAACTTCATATCCTTCCGGAAGAACGGCATC
>JAILNQ010000055.1 GCA_024691425.1 Lachnospiraceae bacterium | reverse complement strand
GTATATTCCGGTGTTCCGTCTTCTCTCTCGCTGTTCAGAACTTCAAGGTACTTCTCTGCCTCTTCTTCCGTAAGAGGTGTTACGCAGAAATAGGCATCATCGGGGATGGCATCGGCCTTCTCCAATGTTGCCGTAACTTTTACCTTTGAATCTTCATATATATATTCGCGCTTTACTGCAACGTCCTTGACATTGATCGTAGCTTCGCCGCCATCTACCTCGGCCTTAGCATCGATTTCTTTGTCTCCGTCTGCAAGTACATATGCATTGAAGCTCTCGCCTTCGAGATTATCAATGGTGAGCGACTTCGTATCTGAGGAAAGACCTGTAATGCCTTCCTTAGCATCCTTGCCGTCAACCGTTGCATCGGCTTCGCTTTCAACGAAGAATGCGAACTTGGTCCTGTCGGAAAGTCCCTCTGTATTGAATGTGATATCAACACTGTCATAGCCTTCGCCGGTAACAGCGCTTATCTTCGAATCATCCTTTGCGGTAAGTACCGTTGTATCAAGTGTACCTTCAACAGGCTTGCTCTCAACAGCTACCATAGGATATCCGTCTTCATTATATTTATAGGAAAGGATTACATTTTCTGAGGAGATGACGCGTACGGTGAATTCTCCGCCTTCGAGATTCTCGAAGTCGTATATTCCGCCGTTCGTCTTGTCAAGCTCGTCATTGATGACGGGGTTGTAGGACGCACTGGCCGGCCCTGCAAAATCAATGCGGAACGTATCCTTCTTCGCAAGTTTGTCCGTATTGACCTCGACTGATATCTCATTATATCCTGAACCGGTGATCCCGTTGTCTGAAATATCGAGACTGCCTTCTTTAAGCTCTTCGGCTTCCTCGTATACTTCTTCCTCGGCGGCATCTTCTTCCTCGAAGGATTCCTCTTCTTGGAACTCGTCCGTCTCTTCTGCGGCATCCTCGTAAGAAGCGTCGTCCTCCTGAACATCCGCCTGATCGTCTGCCTCTTCAGCATCATCGTCGGATGTTCCTGCGGGTTCCGCATCTTCATCCTTTACGACTTCGATCTGAAGCCCATCGTCAGCTTCCTGATCAGCATCCGTGACCGCATCCGTATTGACAACGATGCCGTCCTCGGTCGTGATCTCGGCCGCTAACGTCGAAACAGTAGAAAAACCTGTTTCAAGTACTGTTGCGATGAGGGTTATCATCGCGATAGTGGTCTTGATCCAATTTCTCTTCTTCATAGCAATCTCCTTTTTGTTCGCCGGCTCATACCGGCTTCACTTTCCTAAGATATTGTCTCTTTCGCCTGGGCATGGATATAGTATCCCCTTACCCATTCAAATATAAAGACTTTTGCGGCTCAGAAAAAGGTTCATTACATTGTGATATTTTTTATTTTTTCGCCCCTAAATAATAAACAAAGTTGCACATCTGAAATTGTGCAACTTTGCTAATACGCCTTTTCATTTGTATGTCGGGGTGTCGATTTTCCCCATATTTACGGGCATTCCGACGTTTTCCGTCATAGCCTCAGTTATGGAAATGAGTCATGTTCGAGTAGATGCTGTCAGCAAGTTCGCGGGCCTCATCAAATTCCATGGGCTTGCCCCAGATGAATCCCTGGATGAAGTCGCAATCGAGCTCGCGCAGGCACTCGACCTGATTGTCGTACTCAACTCCTTCCGCAATGACTTCCGTATCCATGAGGTGTCCCATGTAGATTACGGACTTGACGAAGTCGATGTTCATCTCGTTGCGGATGAGGTTGTCGATGAGTGATTTGTCTATCTTCACAAGATTGATCGGAAGCTTCATGAGCTGCTCGAGCGATGTGTAGCCCGTACCGAAGTCATCGAGAGCTATCATTATCTGATTGTCGCGGAGCTTCTTGATGTTCTCGATCGTATGATTTCCTTCTTCAACGAACGAGTACTCGGTGATCTCTATCTCGAGGCACTCGGGCGGGAAGCTTACTTCCTTCACAAGTGAAATGAGCCTGTCCGCAAATCCCGCTCTTGCGATGTCCTTCGCGGAAATATTCACCGCGACCGTGATCGTGTTGCCCGATGAATAGCATATCTCCCTGAACTCCTCCATGGCGCGGCGGAGCACGAACGTATCGATGTCAAGGACGAGATCCGACATCTCGGCGATAGAGATGAACTCGGAAGGATAGATCCTCTCGTCTCCCGGCGCGTTCATCCTGAGAAGCGTCTCAAATCCGCGCAGGCGCTTGTCATCTATAGTGTATTGCGGCTGATAGACGAGATAGAACCAGTCGTTCCTCAGGCTGTCCTTGACACGGTTTTCAACATGGACCTGCCTTTCGAGCGATTCCTTCATCTCGGCGTTGAACGTGCAGAACTTGTTGTTCCCCGATTTCATGGCATAGTTCATCGCGATGTCGGCGCGTTTCATGATCGTGTCGGCATCCGTAGCGGAATCCATGAACTCGGCTATTCCCGCGAAGGCGGAAAGATAGCAGTTCGAAGGCACTCCGTCCTTGTTGAGGGTGATGGTATTTTCTATTGAAGAGATGACCTCGTTGACAACACGGTTGTAATCCACCGTATCCGGAAGGATCACCGCATACTCGGCACCTTCTATCTTGTAGGCAGTGCATCGTCCTTCGAGTACCGTGGTTATACGGTTCGCAACTATAGCAAGGAGCTCGTCCCCGTATTTTCTTCCAAGGTTCGCATTGACCGGCCAGAACCCGTCAAGATGAATGAAGACTATGCTGCCCTTCTCGTTGTGCCAGATCTTCCTGCGGATGTCACGATCGAAACCGTATCTGTTCAGAAGGCCAGTCACGCTGTCGGTCACGGCCATCTTATTGCTTATCTTTATCTGCTTGGAAATAAGGGTTATAGCAATAACGAAAATTATCGCGTTGAAAGTCCCGGGTGCCGTTGAAAGGCTTTTCGTCACAAATGCCGTCCTCATGGATCCGGCTATCGAAATGCCCAGGAATATATATGACCAGATAATTCCCTTCTTCTGATCCGTCAGCACCATGACGATGCACAGAAGCGACATGACGACCTGAAGGGTTCCGTTCAGGCTGCTGACCGGGAGCTGCATGTTTCCTATGGAAAGCATCGCAGACCGCATCCTGACGGAAATCACCACATTAGCTAACGTGATAAGCACGCATAATGCGATGCATATCCTGAAAAGTATATTTCTGTATCTGAAATGTGTCAGACCCACTGCACGGGTACCTCCTGCATTCTATCAGTATAAATATACATCCTTGAATTTGCCGTGGACGAAGAACCTCTGCTTGTTCGACCCGCTTCCTGAGCAGGTGACGAGCGTTACTATGTTGATGTCCGGATCTGGCCTCGCCTCGCACTCCCTCACGGACTTTTTCGCCGCCTCGCGGATGTATGCCCTGTATTCCTTGAACGTCTTGCAAGTATAATACATCTTTGAATCCGTCGGGTCAAAGTAGTACGAGAAGATCTCATAGCGGTAAATACCCTCCGGCCTGAAAACATAGATGTAGCGGTTTTTGTCATAAATGCTCGGGTTGTTGATGTAATGCTTGAGATGACCGAACATCGTGCCGTTCTTCATGTTGTGCCCGTAGAAGAACGTGTTCCAGCTGGTCAGGTTCGGATCGACCTCATAATCCATGAAAACGCATCCCGAGCTATTCTTCTTCATCTCGAAAGTGTGGTGCAGGTAGAACTCGTTGTCCGTTCCCTGCACGACGGGATGGTTGATGTCCGCTCCAGGCGCATAGAGCCAGCATACGTAGCTGCTGTTGATTTTCTTCAGGCTCTCATGGTCTACCGTGATATCCGGAAAATCGGCCCTGTTGTAGTTGCGCGTAAGGACCTTCTCTTCCTCTTCTTCCGTGGCTTCCTCTTCCTCTTCTGGAGCGCTTTCCTCTTCAGGAGCGCTCGGCTCTTCCGCTCCGGTTCCTGCTACGGCATACTGCTCGAGTCCTGCGTACTCATCTTCCGCGGCCTTGTACTCCAATGTCGTCTTCACGAGCATGAAACCCGAGATCACAACCGCTATCGAGGCTATTACAATTATGATTATCCTTGTCCTGGACATGTATTCTCCGTCAGTAATACCTAAAAAACGACCGCCGTTGGTTTCCCGTCTGAGGCGATCGTTTTTCTCTCACTAGGGCCAGCCGTCTACCGGCAACGCCATCGTGATAAGTATATCAGATTTTCAATGCTTGTCAAATCATCAAGCGTTCACGATCTGACCGAAATCAGGCTTGAGGCTTGCTCCGCCGATGAGTCCGCCGTCGATGTTCTCCTTGGAAAGAAGCTCGGCTGCATTAGCGGCATTCATAGATCCGCCGTACTGAATGCGTACTGCTTCTGCCGTTGCTGCATCATACATGTCAGCGATGATCTTGCGGATCATTCCGCATACTTCCTCTGCCTGGTCAGCCGTTGCCGTCTCGCCCGTTCCGATAGCCCAGATAGGCTCGTAAGCGATGACAAGCTCCTTGACCTGATCGGCCGTAACGCCGTCAAGATCCCACTTGATCTGGCGTGCGATCCATTCCTTATATGTTCCGGCCTTGCGCAGAGCAAGTGATTCTCCGCAGCACAGGATAGGCTTGAGACCTGATGCGAATGCCTTCTTAACCTTCGCGTTGATGAGGATGTCATTCTCGCCGAAGATGTCTCTTCTCTCAGAATGTCCGATGATGATGTACTCAACGCCTGCTTCCTTGAGCATGGGAGCGCTTATCTCGCCTGTGAATGCGCCCTTGTCCTCGATGTAGAAGTTCTCGGCACCGACCTTAACGTTCGTGCCTTTAACAGCCTCTGCAACGGGAACGATGTCGATAGCGGGTACGCAGTATACCACGTCGACAGCATCATTCTTAACGAGATCCTTAAGTGTATTGCATAATTCAACTGCTTCGGCCGGTGTCTTGTTCATTTTCCAGTTGCCGGCGATAATACGTCTTCTTGCCATTTTTTATCTCCTTTATACAGTCGGGCCACAATTCAGTTCTCTCGACGGACGCTCTCGCTCTCTGTCCTCGCTCAGCGGTTCTAAGCTCGAAAATACCTCGCTAAGAACCGGGCTCCGGAGAGCCGTCTCGAGAACAGATCGTGTCCCTCCCTTGCTGATCCGATGTTTTAAATCATCATTACTGATCTGTGGTGTTAAATCACCCTTACTGATTCAATATATTTAACATCACTTGTCGTCTGCTGCGTATACGCCCGGAAGCTCCTTGCCTTCGAGGAACTCGAGTGATGCGCCGCCGCCTGTTGAGATGTGGCTCATCTTGTCTGCGAAGCCGAGCTGGTTGCATGCAGCCGCCGAATCTCCGCCGCCGATGATCGTTGTCGCATCCGTCTCAGCGAGAGCCTTAGCAACAGCAATCGTTCCCTTTGCGAGCGTAGGATTTTCGAAAACTCCCATAGGTCCGTTCCAGACAACTGTCTTGGCTTCCTTTGCCGCATTAGCGAAAAGCTCCTGCGTCTTAGGTCCGATGTCAAGTCCTTCCATGTCGGCAGGAATCTTGTCGGAATCAACGTATGTAACGTCGATAGGGCCGTCGATAGGATCAGGGAATGATGCAGCGATTCCTGTATCTACGGGAAGAAGAAGCTTCTTGCCGAGCTTTTCTGCCTTTTCCATCATTTCCTTGCAGTAATCAATCTTCTCGTTGTCAACGAGCGACTTACCTATCTCATATCCTTTAGCTTTGAGGAATGTGAAAGCCATTCCGCCGCCGATGATGAGCGTATCTGCCTTCTCAAGGAGATTGTCGATAACCTTGAGCTTGTCGGCAACCTTAGCTCCGCCGAGGATAGCTACGAAAGGACGTACGGGATTTTCAACAGCGTTGCCGAGGAAATCGATCTCCTTCTGCATAAGATATCCGACTGCGTTCACGCCGCCCTTTTCGGTGATGAACTTCGTAACGCCTGCAACTGATGCATGAGCTCTGTGTGCTGAACCGAATGCGTCGCATACATAATCATCTGCAAGGTCCGCAAGTTCTTTTGCGAAAGCATCTCCTGCTTCTTCGGGCTTGGTCTCTTCCTTGCCCCTGAAACGGGTATTCTGAAGAAGAACAACATCGCCGTCCTTCATGTTGTTGACTGCGGCCGTAGCCTCGTCACCTGTAACATTATAATCTGAAACGAAAACAACTTCCTTGCCGAGCTTCTCTGAAAGAGCCTTAGCAACCGGTGCAAGTGACTCCTTCTCGTTAGGTCCTTCTTTAACCTTTCCGAGATGTGAGCAGAGAATGACTTTCGCTCCGTCCTTAATGAGCTTCTCGATCGTGGGAAGTGCGGCCCTGATACGCGTATCATCAGTGATCTTGCCGTCCTTTAAAGGCACGTTGAAATCACATCTTACGAGTACTCTCTTGCCGCTTGCATTGAAATCGTCAACGCTCTTCTTGTTAAGTGCCATCTGTAATATCCTCCTGTCAGTATTGTTACCTTTACAAAAACCCCGGCCAGATCTGACCGGGGTTATGAGTTTCAAAAATATCAGCCGAGCTCAGCGAAGTACTTGATAGTACGAACCATCTGTGATGTGTAGCTGTTCTCGTTGTCATACCATGAAACAACCTGTACGAGATTGTCTTCGCCTACCATTGTCTGTGTAGCATCGAAGATTGAGCCGTATGTTGATCCGATGATATCTGAAGAAACGATCTCGTCCTCATTGTATCCGAATGACTCTGAAGAAGCTGCCTTCATAGCTGCGTTGATCTCTTCCTTAGTAACGGACTTCTCAACTGTAGCAACAAGGATCGTTGTTGAACCTGTAGGAGTAGGAACACGCTGTGCGCTTCCGATGAGCTTGCCGTTAAGCTCGGGGATAACAAGTCCGATTGCCTTTGCAGCGCCTGTTGAGTTAGGAACGATGTTGATAGCGCCTGCACGTGATCTTCTGAGGTCGCCCTTTCTCTGAGGACCGTCAAGGATCATCTGGTCGCCTGTGTAAGCGTGGATCGTGCTCATGATACCTGACTTGATCGTAGCAAGGTCGTTAAGAGCCTTAGCCATAGGTGCAAGACAGTTCGTCGTACATGAAGCAGCAGAAATGATCTTGTCATCCTTTGTAAGTGTTGTATGGTTTACGTTGTAAACGATCGTAGGAAGATCATTTCCTGCAGGAGCAGAGATAACAACCTTCTTTGCGCCGGCATTGATATGTGCCTGAGCCTTTTCCTTTGATGTATAGAAACCTGAGCACTCAAGAACAACGTCTACGTCAAGTGCCTTCCAAGGGCAGTTGTTAGCATCGGGCTCTTTGTAGATCTTAAGAGTCTTGCCGTCAACAGTGATTGAATCCTCGCCTGCAGAAACCTTGTCTGCCAGAGCGTACTTACCCTGAGCACTGTCATACTTAAGAAGATGAGCGAGCATCTTGGGTGTCGTAAGATCGTTGATCGCTACTACTTCGTATCCGGGAGCGCCGAACATCTGTCTGAATGCAAGACGGCCGATACGACCAAAACCATTGATTGCAACTTTTACTGCCATGTTTAAATCCTCCTGAACATTAAAGATATTGTGATAAAGCACACAGGTGCTCTAATAACCAACACACCTATTTTACACACAAGGTAAGGAAAATACAACAATTAATTTGAATTCACGGCTATTTTGACTTTTTTACCGTCACCTTGTCAGTGAAAGTCACAATTCTGCCGTCCAGACTCCTCACCTGATAGCTTATCCACCCTATCCTGTCAGCGTCAGACGGCTCACTCTTCTGTTTGATGGTGATCTTACCGGTCTCATCCTGTGCGACAGTATAATGAGCCGAGAAATTGTTGATCTTGCCGTTTGCGTTGTTGTTCAAGGATCTCGGACCGCCAGTCAGAGTTCCGTTAGCTGCATTCTTGAATTCCAGTTCCTTCGTTTCACCGGTTGTCATGGTGACATCACCC
>JAILNQ010000115.1 GCA_024691425.1 Lachnospiraceae bacterium | reverse complement strand
GCCGTATCCGAAATATCCACGACACTGTTCTTGTTGTAGATCCGGAAGCGGAAATCCTTCTCCCCTGCATAGTTGCCAAACAGTTCGACTGTCGCTGTCTGCATCTGCAGGCCCATGTCCGGTGCAAAATCCAAAATCCTGTAGTCCTTATCCTTTTTCAGCGTTGTCCTGCCGTATTTTACGGTCGGCTTCAGGCTTGTTTCATCGATCGCCTTTCCTCTGTCTTTAAGATCTGCCTGCACGATGGATAAGTCTTCTGCATCCACCTCTATGGGCAGGATCGTAAACGGCAGCGAAAGCGTCCCCTTGTAGTTGCCCTTAAAGGTAACGGTTGCCGTCGGCGCGATGCTGACTTCCTTTCCTCTTACTTCTTTGGTTGCATCTTCTTCTGCAGCATTGGTGTTGTTCGTATATTTGACCGTATAATTCGAAGCCGGGATCCGTTCACCCGTTTCGGTATCATATGCTTCGATCTCAGTCTTTAAAGCAGCCCCGGTATATGTTTCCGCATTGCCGTATTTAAAGTCGATCCAGGCCTGCTCTGTATCGCCGTCCATGACCGGCTTCGCAACGATCTTGAATGTGGCAGTCTTCCACAACTCACCGCATCCTTCCGTACCGTGAACACTGACTGTGACTTTACCTGTTTTCATCGTGTCCGCCGGATTGAACGAAACCGTGTAACAGTTTTCATCCACAAGTTGTGCATCCGCATTTTTGGAAGTATAGACCTGGATCAGGTCTTCCACTTCCTCCTGGGTGAGAGCTCTTCCCTTATAGGTCACATCCGGGATCGGAGCGATCACCGCATTCTTGAGCACATCGCTCTTCTCAATGATCTGATACGTGATATCCGACCTTCCCGTGAAGTTCCCCATACCGGTCACGCTCACCGTGACAAGGCCTGCTGCCTTCGGCTCCGTATCACCGTTTTCATGTCTGAAGGCAAGTGTGTAATCCTTATTTTCTTTTAAGGTCACGACTTTGCCCGCACCGTCCGTAAAGCGGATCACCGGTTTGGATTTATTGACCTTTCCATTCTCCTGCTTATCCTCGATCGTATACGTAAATGCATCAGCAAGATCACCGCCGTCACTGATATTCCTCGGCTGAATGGTGAACGGGAAAGTCATCGTGTTCTTATAGCGTCCCTTACCCTTCACGGTGATCGCGGGTGCATTCTTTCCGGCATCCGGACCTGCAGCGTTAACATTGTTCTTGTAAGTCAGCGTGTAATCTACATTCTTTTCCAGTTCCTGTCCCATCCAGATGATCCTGGGATCGGGCGTATGCGCTGTGCCGTCATAGAGTACCGGTGCGATAACAGAATGTGCAAACTCCTGATTTTCATCATCACCCGTTTCCACCTGCATGACTTTCCACCAGGCCGCCGCGACACCCATGTAATTCCCCATGCCGTTGATCCGGATGAGATAGGTGCCAAAATCACCCGCTACGGTGTCCGAAGTCTGATCGATCCTGTAGTCCCTGCCCTGTATCAGATTGTCCGCGCCGTCCTTTACCACAAGTTCCGGACGGTATTTCGTTCCGGCAGGGATCGCGCCGTTCACGGTGATCACAGGTTTTGCAACCGTAAGCATCGCAGAAGAAAGCTCCGCGCGGCCGATCGTCACGTCGATATGCGGCGTCTCGATCAGCACGATCTCCGAATGATCCTGATCCGCCACCGGTTTGTAATATACCGAATAGGTTCCTGCATCCACGGCTGTCGGAAGCGTATCCTTATAGTCGGATTCTTCCGGCGCTGCCTCGCCCTTTCTGACAACGGCATATCGGATCCTGCCGCCATCCGCAGTCCCGGCGCTCACCAGTCTCTGTGCTTCGCGCGTATAGGTAAGGCCCGGGATCGCTTTCGGTGCGCTGACGATCACGACAGGTTCCGTCTGGCTGCCCTCTGCACCATATACGGCAAGATCATCCGCCTCGCCGTCCGATACCGTGAAAATGAGGATCTGACCGTCATCTTCCGTGACCGTCGTATTTCTGAATCTGTGTTCACTTGTTACTTTCTTTACTTCACTTCGCTTATCCAGGATACCGCCGTCCCTGCCGCAGACAACCCTATACAGGGATCCTGCGTTTCCGTCGGTAAAGCTCAAGGCCAGGTTGCCGGCAAACATCGCAAGGGACGGATTGCCCGCATTGCGCGTGTTGTCGATGGCGCCCTTTACAACCCAGTTTCCGCCGTCAAAGCTTCGCAGGGTAAGGCCGTCTTCCGACTCACTGACCAGATAGGGCGTTGTATCATCGGATGCGAGTGCCGTTTCAAACCCGGTTGCCTCATATGCCTTTTCGGTGACACCGCTGCTCCATCTCTTGGCATGAAGCACCTTATCATCCGTTACATACGATACGAACAGCGTTCCTGCTGCCGCGCAGGCTGAAATATCATAAAGCGTCTCGTTCTGCGCGATCACCGTTTCGCCGCTCCATCCGGATCCTGTGTATTTATATCCGCTTACGTTCCATTTTTCGGCAAATACACCTTCTGCTGTCTTAAGCGCCGTAAGGTATACGGAATTTGCATCACTGACAAGCAGGAGTTTTGTTGCCACTTCCGAAGGCAGGGTTCCAAGCGTCTGTGTACTGCCTGTCCATGCGCCGTTGCTGATCTTACCGACAGAATACTTGAGCACGGAAGGCGGGCAGGTCTTCATCATATCCTCTGCCGCGATCTCCGACCATACCACAATGTATTCATCACCCTTTGAGATCACATCAAATCCGGGGATCAGGCCGGCTGTTGCGGTAACTGCAACCGGTGTGATCCAGACTTTATTACCCGCATAAGCGGAGAGCATCAGACGGACATTGCCGCCCTGTTTGCTCATATCTGTATATACAAACGTACCGGCTCCGTCTTCATCCGTCGCATAACCGCCGATCGGAAGAAGGTTTGTAATAACACTCTCAGGCCGGCCGTTAAACGTGGATGGCTCAAAATCATTCCTGCTCTTTAAGTTGTCCTCGATCTGGATCTCTGTCAGCGTAAACATGGTCTCGGTGCCGAACTGGTAACTGAACGGGATCTCTACAAATTTGAAATCCTTCTCGCCGTTAATGAGCCAGGTCTTCATCTCGATATGGGCATCTGCCAGCACCTTGCCGTCAATCCGGTTCATTTTGAAGCCATGCTCCGTGCCGATGGAAGCACTGACCGTAACCATATCCTGCAGTTTATCGTTGTCACCGGTAAGCTTCAGATTTGCCTCGGCGCCCAGTGCTCCGCCGAAGGCTTTCGCATAGAAACCGATCCCCGCGCCCGCACCGAGCGTAAACTCGACCTCATGCTCACTCTCCTGCTCTTCACCGTTAATGATCTTATACTTATAGGTACCGTCCGCGCCGACAGCCACCTGTACCTTTGCGCCGATATCAAGAGCTCCGCTCTTTTCAAGCGATGCCAGGACCGGTCCGACGGGAAGGACTGCCGCAAAGGAGGAAAAGGCGCTGACTTCGGCAACGATATGCACCTGCCCGTTGATCCCTAAAGAGTATTCCTCCTCTGTGTTATGGTTGTTCTTATCTTTGGTGTCCGCTGCCGCGAGCGTGATCGTACCACTCGGCGGATTGTCCTCGTCAAATTCGACTTTGACGGGAAGCGCCTCAAATGCCGACGGCAGATAGTCGAGGGCATCCATATCTTTGCCGGCGACCGTGACATGGAAGCTGTTCGTCACTTTTCGCTCTTCTCCGTCAACACCCATCTTCCAGCCGCCTTTGGCCATGATCCCGAGGGTGCTCGGCAGAATCGCCATGTATGATTTTTCCGCATCGGATACAGACTTCTTACCTTGCAGAAGCTGCATCTCCACGGTGTAATCGTAGCTTAAGAATCCGTCTTCCTCTTCAATGCCTGCCTCAAACGAAGGAAGCGGGATGATGGAACCCGTCGGCTCGGTAAGTTCTTCCAGTTTTTCGACTGCCGGGCCGCCGAGCGCCTGGGCATTGGCAAGAAGCGTGATATTGTTCAGCATCCCGGCTTTGTCGCCGTCCAGTCTGATCCCGACCAGCTGGTCATCCGCAGCTTCTCCCGAGTAGTCAAAATCATAGATCTGCATCGCATGATTGGAAGTCACGGCAAGCAGGCAGGGCTCAAACCCGTCAGGCGGGAGTTCCCAAAGCGGAAGTGTTTTCTCAATTTCATAAACATTCCGGCCGTGACTGTCCTTTTGGGAAACAAACGGTTCGTCACCCGAAAAACGTCTGTAATAGACATTGCCGAGTTCACCTTTTTCCAGTTTTGCGCCCCATTCCCAGGCCAGGGAAGGATTGTAATTATTCTCGTCCATGGCCGGCGTGGCAAGAGCTTCCGGCACATCGCCAAAGTCAGGATTCCGGAATGTTCTCTTGTCGATCAGGAATACCTCCAGCAGCGAATCCAGCGGAGCCGTCTTGATCTTTGCATTTACGGTATAGTAGAGCGGTTTGTCCTTGGCAGCCGTGATCGCCGTATCTATGAGAAAATCAATCGAATTGCTGCTGCCGCTGAAATTGACGCCCGGAAGGAACGCGCCCTTTCGGTTGATGCTGACCGCGTCTTCGTCAAATTCCGGTTGCTCGTCTCTTCTCAGAACGTCAGTTGCCACCTCATCCGAACGCACATCTTCCGCAGTAAGCGTGATGTTATGGAAGGAATATCCCGGGCAGGTAACATGCACATCATAATCCTGATATGTCAGACAGTCGTATGCTGTCGCTTTTCCATCCGGGCCCGTAAACAACGTGATCGGCTGTCCCACCGATTTACCGGTAAGTGTGATCGACGCATTTGCCACCGGATTGCCGGCGTCATCTTTTATCACAAATTCCCCGGAATACGGCTTCCTTGTAAACGGTACATAAAATGTCTCTGTCTTTGTCCCGTCATCATATGAACTTAGCGTCTGTGTATGATCAAGGCATTCCCACTCATATTCATCACCCGGCACAGTCACTTCCGTAACACTGCCGAAGCATGTCTGTTCGGGCGTCGGTGATGCGGAGCTGAAATTCTTGTTTGCATAAGTGACGGTCACTTCAACGTCATCAAGAACATTTGACGGGTTGCCTTTCTCTACAGCTTTTACAGCGATCGTACGCGGATTTAACAGGTGTGTGACCTGTTCTTTGGCCAATATGCTAACGTTGGATGAACTCTGATCCGGATGCAGGAAATTAACATCGCAGTATATTGCGCCTTTATTTCTGTTATCGAGCGTTACAGAGAACCAGAGATCGGAATTGTACAGATCTTCATGGATTTCCCTGTCGCGGATATAATTCAGATTACCGAGAAATACAAATCCTCTGCCTTTCGGAGCGCAGAAATACAGCGTGACCGTTCCGTCCGGCAACGGTTTGTTACGATTGGTTACTTTATACTGATAATAAAACAGTCTGTCCGGGATCTTGCTGGTGGAATAGCCTACAAGATATTCTTCAAACAGGTAATTCCAGCCATAATCATAGTTTTCATCCCAGTAAGGCTCTTTGGCCACAAATTCATATCGGCAGCCCGGCTTCGGGAACCCCCTGGCTTCTTTTTCGTTCTCCCACTGCTCATGCTGGGCCACATAAGCCTGATATGCCGCATTACGCGCGTTTTTTATCTGTTCCTGTGTAGCATCATCCGGAAGTGCATCCAAATACTGGCGTTCTATCTCCATTTGATCCGGCTCATCCGGATAAACTCCGTCCGCCAGGTTGCCGATCGTTCCATCGGCATTCCTGTAGAGAAGATCGCTCCCCTCCCCGCCATGCTCGGCAACATTTCTTTCATAATCCGACTGTTCGATCCCCCCGTCACCAAAACCGCCGTAATATTCTGCGTTATAAAACTTAAACTGTATACTGTCGTGGATATCCCTAAAGGTCCGGCGTCCGTCTTTGGCATCGATATGCAGGCCGGAATTCTTCGTCGACAGCGGCCAGGGATTCCCGTTTTCTGCATAATCCTCCGGGAATGAGTATGGCAACTTACCGGGGGAGGGGAAATCAAAGAATTTGATATTTCCACCCCAGGATACAGAGCTTTCCAGTTCGGAGAAGGCATCCGATATCGTATAATCCAGTCCGTAATCACCGGGAGAGAGTTCATGAAATACATACGGAAAGGTCTTTCCGGTCATCTCAACCGTCTTTTCCGCATCTCCCGTAAGTTTGATAATGGCTCCCCTGGTATCGGGATGATAATTCATGTATTCATATGTGTTTTCGTAATAATCATAATTATACCGTACCGTCGTCCGGTCGTCTTGCGTGGCCTCTTCAGCCATTTCGCGACCGATCATCAGATTATACCAAGTCAAATTGTCATAAATGACGGTGCTGCCGGGAGAACCTGCGGAGTAGTTGATCTTCTTCTCCATGATCTCAAGGTCCGCAACAACCGTACCTGAAGACAGGCTCATACCTCCGATATCACCGTAAGCAAGACTGTCATCACCTGTCATCCATGCAACGGCCGACGCTTTCGAACCTGTCCACAGTCCCGTGCAGGGCCAGCCCCAGGTTCCCACATAACCGTCCGTATGGCCCTCATGGTAGATCAGTTTTCCGCCGAAATACCCGTTATATGCGCTCTCCATCTCCACTCCGTACAGTCCCGGTGCCATTGTGATCGCATAATGTCCGGTGTTGTCCGTAGTGATCTCATATCCGTTTTCATTTGCTCCGCTCTGCGGATAATATGCGGACGGCTTGATCAGGAGCTTCGCATTCTTCAAAGGTTCGCTCGTGATCCCGCCTTTCTCATCCATGTCGGTCTTGTACAGTATTCCCGAAAAACTCACCGGGGACGGATCCATTTCAAGTGTCACCGAGGAGCGCATACCGAGCGCAACTGCACCTGTTCCGTTCCCGTGCATATCTATATCAAAGTGTTTCCTGCCGAAGGCGCTGAAATTCCCATCATTCGGATCACTGAATATCTCCAGCCCGTCAGCTCCGGATTTTATGTCAACCACTCGAGTTACTCTTCCACTTGCACTCAGGTTGTAATTACCGGGAAACAATCCCGTAAATATGACTTTTCCGGACGCATCGGGCTGTCCGCTCCGGATGATACCCTCCGTCATCGTTCCCGCAACACCGGCAAGTGTCACTACGGGCAGGTTATCTTTGTTCTCATCCGTTTTCTTGAAAAGATCGGGATCGTTATATACGGAAGCCATGTCCACCGAGATAGACGAATCGATGAACGGGAGCGTCAGCGTAACTTCTTCTTCCGAAAGCTTTCCGGCTCCGTCTGAAGTGACCGTTGCTTCATCCTCTTCGTATGCAAAATCAGAGCAGCTGACTTTCCATGTTATCGGAACAAGCTTCTGGACCGTGACCGACCCGTTGTCATCCGTGTATGCGGTGATATTGATCAGTTCGTTCTCCTCATCTTTCGGATCGACACCGGTAAGAGTGACTTGCTTTCCCTTAAGAGACGCATTGGGTTTGTTTGATATCGGATCGTAAGTCCCGATAACGTTGACTTTAAGTGTCTGATAGTTGGGTTTGAGCGCACAGTTTAGCTGATGGTCACCGCTAAGGTTCTTCTTTGCCGATACATAACTCTCCCACCCGGGACGTCCGGATTCATTGATATGGAAAGTATAGTTACCGGCAGGGATACCGACAAAAGTGGCAAGTCCGCCGTTACTCGTGGTCTCGGTATAAGTGCCCAGATTTCCATCCCCGACAGCTTTTATCTCAACGCCGTCAAGCATGATACCCGAATAGACACAGCTTATCGTTGTATAAACATTGACAGTGGCCGCACCTCCTCCTCCGCCGCCACCACCTGCCGGCGAAAGAGCCGCATCATAACCCGTTGATACGGAACCGACAACGAACCCTTCTTCAGAAGCCTCAGTATAGCCGTATGCGCTCGCGGTGATGGTGTAACTACCCGAAGGTACGTCCGCTATACGGTAATAACCGAACTCGTCGGTAACGGCATTGAGTCCGCTCGAAAGCTTAACCGTTGCACTCCTTATACCTTTCCCGCTGTTTGCGTCGGTGATCCTTCCCGAAACGGAGACATCGGATGCCTCTCCCCACTTTGCATAAAGTGTCATGTTTCCCGAAACGGCATCATCAAAATCCCATACGGTCGTACATTCACTGTCGGTATACCAGCCAACGAATGAATATCCCTTCTTTTGCGGCACCGATACCGACGGCATCTTTTCACCTTTCGAAACGGTTACGGGATAAACATATGAGCCGCCTTTACTATCAAAGCGCACCGTACACGGTGTTCCCATCCATCTGGCTGTCAGCGTTAGACTCTTCGTGACAGGAGCTGAAAAATCATACTCCACAGCCGGATCGTCAGCATACCAGTACAGGAATGTCATACCTTCTTCAGGAGCTGCGGGATCAGACGGCTGTGATACGGTATTACCGTTCTCTACAGTTGACGTTTTATAAACGCGTCCGCCCGACATGAATGTGACCGTACGTAATGTCACTGTCCCGGCAGTAAGGCCCGCGCCTGCAAGGTTCGGAAATCCGTCATTTACATCCTCGTCGATGCTCCATTCCAAGGGATCGGTAAGGCCGACCATGTTCGAGGATTTTGTGTTCAGGTTGGTCACAAAAGAAGCCTGTTTCATGTCTTCTTCCGTCATCTGAACAGGGTCGTCCATTAAACTGCCGTAATAAGTATATCTGGGCGATTGCGCCACATAACTGCCTTCCTGCAGTGACTTGAAATTGGTTTCTGCAATACATGCACTCCGGTAATTTTGTATTGTCCCTTCAAAACCTGCTGCCCCGCCGAGATCCGCTCTGGCTATTGTATTCTTTATCTGGCACTTCTTCCCGTTTGAGACGGCGGCACCTGTGCCAGCCCTGTCCAAACTCATCCCTGCCGGGATCGACAGTGTCATAGCAGATACACAGTTTAGTATCGTTACTGAGTTTGAATCCGAATTGGCTGCTGTTCCTGCTATACCTCCGAACGAGTAGTAATGATCCGTTGACGGATCCAATGCTGCAAGCGATACGTTCACACGGCATGCCTCAACAGTACCGTCCTGGACCTCGCCCGCGATCCCTCCCGATCCGGCATTCCTTTTTTTCATCGACGTGTCTGATATGCTCCTTACCGAGCCGGCATTACCTACCGTTCCCGATACATCACAGTTTTTGACTGCCACACCGGAACTGCTTACACGTCCGGCAAGAAGTCCTGCATCCACAAGATAATTGTCATCAGGCATCGCAGCATAGACCGCCGAATCAGTGATCCTCAGATTTCTTACTGAGCCGGCCATATAACCGAACAGACCTGAATCCGTTCCGTCGTTATAAGGCGACGCCTGCGTACCGACATACATCCCGCTTATCTTATGAGCATTTCCGTCAAAAGCGGCTGTGAAACGATGGCCATAATTAAGGCCGATCGGTTTCCAGTAATGTGCAGATAGATCTATATCGTTCATCAGCTTGAACGTTGCACCGGCCTGATCGAGTTCATCCTCATTGATGCTCCTGGCAACCCATGCAAGCTCTGCCGCGGTGGATATCTCATATATATTCTCGTCATCGGGTGTAACAGCCGTCACATGATCCGTCCAGCTGCCGCTCGTGACCACCGGGTCCGCAAGCGCGGTCAGTGTTGTTCCCGGAATGATACCCGCCGTCATCATGATACAGAGTATGATGCTTACAGTAGATCTTACCGTCCGTCTGATATTGAACATATTTACGTCTCCTTTGTACCCAGAGTCATATACAGAGTTTAATATTATAATTTTCTGATATTTACGCAGTCAAAACAATGAGATATGCGCATTTGGTCGTATTGGGCGGTTAAACGGTATAAGGCTGAAATCACAATATCACCAAAACAAAAAAGGGCCCTCCGGAATGACCGAATAGCCCCTTTTTTACTGACTTTATAGTTGTTCTACATTATGACATGCGTAAATGCCCTATACAACGAATCCGATAGGTCCCATCTTCTTTTCAACCATGGATTTGAGATCCGCCTTACCTGCCGCCGTATTGAAATCGCTTTCACTTATAACAAGCTTATCATCCTCGTTCAGATCGAATCTTACGGCTGCTTCGCCCCAGACGCTCTCGAACAGGTTACGGACAAATCTCGCGTTACTGAACTCCTTGCTCTCAAGCAGGTCATCTCCGAGAGAGTCGAAGAATTCATGAACGCGCCTCTTAAGGGCGGGTTCGTACTCGAATTTTCCTTCCATCATCTTGAAGAATATCTCCTCAAGCTGCTGTTTTGTGTAATTGGGAAAATCGATGACGATCGGGATCCTGCTCTTAAGCCCGGGATTACCCTTGACCATCGTATCCATCTCATCCGTATAACCGGCAAATATCACGCACATGTCATCCCTGTGATTTTCCATTTCGGCAACAAGTGCCGCAAGTGCTTCCTTTCCGTAATCACCGCCATATGATGAGGCTCCCGTATAGAGTTCATATGCCTCATCAATGAACAGGACCGAGCCGTATGCATCCCTGCAGATCTTGCTTGTCTTGGGAGTAGTCTCACCGACATATCTTCCGCACAGATCCCGTCCCTTTATCTCAAAGAAACTTCCCTTCTTCAGTATCCCGGCTTCCTTCATCTTGGCCGCCACGATCCTTGCCATAGTGGTCTTGCCCGTACCGGGATTGCCGCGGAACATCATATGTATCGAAGGTCTCTCGACTTCATTACCTTTTTCATAAAGCTGCTGTGAGACTTTGACCTGATTGATGACCCTGTCTATCTGCTCAACGATCTCATCAACTCCGATCAGTCCCGCCAGCGTCTGCTTGTAATCACTATACAGCTGTCCTATATTGATATAATCCTTCAGGACGGCAGCTGTTATCTTTGCGGACGCTTTTTTCTTTGTAAGTGAATCCCTGAGTGCCCTGTAGACAACAGTATCCACTATCTTGTTAAGTGTGCGGAATCCGTAAAACCTTCCGTCATTCTTCTCGGTGACTATCGCCTGTTCAAGATATTCGTCACAGCCCTTA
>JAILNQ010000051.1 GCA_024691425.1 Lachnospiraceae bacterium | reverse complement strand
GAAAGCTCCTCGGGACGCGGTATCTTGTTTCCTACAAGACGGAATACCATCGCGCATGTTCCGCGCTGCCTGAAGGCGTTGACACGGTAACGTCCGAGCTGCGAAATGGAGTACGAGAAGTCCCACTCTCCCTTCTCATCGAAGGCTTTCGTCTGCTTCTCGTTCATTATGCCGTAAAGAAGCCTGTGGGTGTCATCCGGCATGAGCCTCGGGAAGCTCATCTCCTGAAGATGTCCGGACACACGCATCTTGGGCGGGATTCCGACCGTGATATGCACGTCGCTCGCTCCCGACTGGTTCGCCACCGTGAGTATCTGTTCAATTGTCACTGTCGATGCTGCGCTCTGCAATTCCATTTTATTCTCCATCTTTATAAGGACGCTCGGGCATTTGATCGCCCTCGCAGTGCAGTAAGGAATCCTCCCACTTATCGTGTGGGCCCCTCCTTTCTGCAGTCTATAATTCTTCTTCGTATGCCACCTTGCGCATCTCGCTGATCGTGGTGATTCCCTGGAGCACATATTCGGCGGAGGCACGGCGGAGCGTCGTCATACCTTCTTTTACTGCCTGCTCCTCTATCTCGTCAGCGTTGTTGCCGCGTGAGATCATGGCGGCGATCTTATGCGAGATCGGCATTATCTCGTAAACACCTATTCTGCCTTTGTAGCCCTTTGAGCATTCGCGGCAGCCGACCGGTTCGTAGATGATGCAGTTCTCATTCTCGGGAACGCGGAGCGCTCTCTTTTCCTCGGGCGTAGCCATCTTCTGCTTGCGGCACTTCGGGCAGAGTTTCCTGACAAGTCGCTGCGCTATGATTCCGACGACCGAGTCACCGATAAGGTACGGTTCAACACCCATGTCGAGAAGTCGCGTGATCGAGCTCGCGGTCGAGTTCGTATGGAGCGTCGATATAACAAGGTGACCTGTGATCGATGCCTTGACGGCGATCTCTGCGGTCTCGGTATCTCTTATCTCACCGATCATGATGATGTCAGGGTCCTGACGGAGGATGGACCTGAGCGCTGAAGCGAAAGTCAGATCCGCCTTGACGTTGACCTGCACCTGATTGATGCCGTTTACGTTCGCCTCGACGGGATCCTCTACAGTTATTATGTTAACCTCTTCGGAATTGAGTTCTGAAAGTACTGTGTAGCATGTCGTTGATTTACCTGAACCCGTAGGGCCGGTAACAAGAATGATACCGTGCGGGTTCGACATGATCGCATCGAACCTCGGAAGCTCTCTCTCGTTAAGTCCGAGATACTTCTTATCTCTCGTCAGTCCGTCTTTCGACGTAAGTCTCATAACAACCTTCTCACCGAACACGGTCGGAAGTATTGAAACACGGACATCATATTCCTTGCTGTCTACGACTACGGTAAGACGTCCGTCCTGAGGTTTTCTCTTTTCGGATATATCCAGGTTTGAAATGATCTTGATACGCGCAACGAGCGCCGGTAGAAGCGATTTGTCATAGTCCATGTTCTCGACAAGGACACCGTCTATCCTGAAGCGCACGCGCACCTCTCTGTCGAGCGCTTCGATGTGTATATCAGAAGCCCCCTGTCTGACCGCGGTCTCGAGCATCGTCTTAACAAGCTTGACGATAGGAGCGTCTTCTATGTTCTCGTATTCTATATCGGAAGCCGAAGTGTCGAAGGCTATCTCCGCCGCATGCTCCTCCTGGAACTGCTGAGCGGCGGCCCTTGCCTGCTCCTTGCCGTATCTTCTGTCGAGCTGAAGCGATATCTGCGCGCTCGGGCAGAAATAAGGCATGACTTCCATGTTAGTCATGATCGTGACGTCGTCGATCGCCATGATGTTCATGGGATCGGCCATAGCCACCTTGAGGATGTTGGGGTTCTTGTCGTCGAACGCGAACGGGATCAGCTGATTCTTCTTCATCAGATCCTCGGTGACGAGCTTGACCGCATTCTCATCAAGTCCTACCTTGCGCAGGTCAACGGTGTCGATGCCGAGCTGCGTCGACAGTATATTCGAGAAATCCTCCTGCGAAACATAGCCTAGCGCGATGAGAGTCTCACCGAGCTTTGCTCCTCTTATCTTCTGCTCTTTGAGAGCGGTCTCGAGCTGCGCGGGCGTGATCAGCCCCTCGCTGATCATCAGATCGCCTATGCGGACTTTTTTGCGGATGATGGCCATAAGATACCCCTGGATATAGCAATTTTATAATCAGAAAACTGATGATACGAATTGCTCCGTTTCTTCGAAACTCTCGCAATTCTGCGACCATTCGGAATCCGCTGGTTTACTGCGCAAACCGCTACTTCCTCATGTTCGGCGGGGCCCAAGGCCATAAAGCGATTCATGCAAGCATGATCGCTTCACGGCCTTTTGCCCCTTATCATCATATTATAACCCAGTTAACATAAGTTTTCAATAAGATATATCGTCAGAAAACCGAACGCATATCCTGTTTCCGTTAAGGTATATTTCATATATATCACAGGCGGCGAAAGGTTCGTTCGCGTCCATGAATTCTCTGTCCTTTTCGCTGATGTCCACTATGCTCCAGGTCTTACGGGAATAATGGTTTATGATCGCACCGCCGAGCATGCCGTCACCGTCGAATCCGCCCGGGACCATATCAGCGTATATCGGCATCAGCTCGCATGTCCTTTCGACAACAGGAGAATACGGCATCTCATTCCATACGGAGATCTCGTCGGCCTCATCGTTTCCGAGAGCGTCGATCTCATCCAGCATTTCATATACGATTTTCCCCTCATATTCCTTCTGCACTTTCATAAGGTTTCCGTATGCGTATGAGAAAGAAAAATGGAACAGGACTGCAACGAAACCCAGCACGGCAGCCGTGCGCGGGTATTTTTTTGAAAGAACGGCGAGACAGTATGCGAGAAGAAACATGAGTATCATCAGCTCGCTCTGCTGACGCGGAACTGCATAGGATGCAGAAAGTGCCATCATAGGCATGATGGATGCAAAAAAAAGCACCGCCGGAAGTACGCAGTATATAGCCGCTGTTGCTATGCGAAGCACCGGTTTTTTCTCTTTCATCAGCATGAAGAGCACTATGCCGCCGAGAATCCAGATGAGCGCATAGATGATGAACTGCCTTATCCCGACGCTTCTTGCAAACTTCTCGCAAAGAAGCAGGAGGCGCTTGATTTTCGCGCCTATGCGCGCTATATCCGCAGAAGAAGCAACAAGACTGTTAGCATCCGCTCTCCAATCCTGCTTGTCGACGAATATCTCGGATATGACGAGCTTGTAAATGACGCATCCGGCCGCAAAGGCGAGCGCATCAGAAACAAGGTCAGAAATGAACTTCTCCCCTTCCGTAAATGCAATGAATGCAACAAGAAGTGACAGTCCTATGAAAAGACCTACGGTGGGCTGATAGAAGCACATCGAAGCGATAACACATATGAAGCTTATGAGGAAATTCTTCCATCGGATATTCCCCCGCAATATGAACGGAAGCATGAGAAGAATGACAGACGCGGTAAATCCCGCGCAGTCGAACCTGTATGAAAGATTCGAGAGAAAGAACGGCATCGAAAGCGGAAGAAAAGAGGCGATGATATTCACGGCCATAGATGAGCTGAAGTACTTCTCGGTCCACTTCACCGCGGCTATCGTATAAGCCGTTACGGACAGAATGAGCGGGAGCGGAAATATGTCGTAGATGAAGTTGTTCGCATCGCACAGAAGCTTCATGAGAAGCTCTGTAAGAGGACGTCCGTCGAGCGCCCAGCCGGCGGTATGATAGAAGACCCTCTGGGTATCGTCATAGACATACCTGTTGGCGATGATCAGCGGCAGGACGTACAGAAAGCACATCACCCAAACATATAGATATGTCTTTTCCCTGTTATCCTTCATCTTCTTTCAGGAGCACTCCTTAACCGGCACGATCTCATTCGTCATCCGCTTCAGCTTCATCGGGAGCGTCAGCATCTTCATCCGCGTCTTCCGATTCCGTTGTTATCTTTATGTCTGCTGCCGTCGGAAACGTTTCGATCTTTCCGTCGGTAAGATAGGCTTCGCGCATGGCCGGTACGAATGATGCGTAATCTACCATCGAGATGTCGAGGTCAACTTCGCCGCGAACGCCTGGGATGCTGCCGCAGTCCGTATACTGCCATATCGTGAAATCGTAGAGAAAATCATTCTCCTCGAGGTACTGCGGTGCCCAGAAATCATACTGGTGCAGCGATTCAACTTTCAGATAGCGCCGAAACCAGTTCTCCGACGCATAGATCATCGGATAGTAGCCGTTCTCACGGATCTTTTCGCAGAATGCGGTGCATATCTGGCTTCGAAGCTCATCGGTCATCTCCGTCTTGTTCGTTCTCGCGTTGTCGTCATCAATGTATTCCGTATCGAACGCAACAGGATATGAAATATCATAATCTTCGATGAGGCTCAGCGTGTATTCCGCCTCTTCTTCGGCTTCCTCGGGCGTGAGCGCCTGCGTGAAGAAATACACTCCTATCTTGAGTCCGACCCTCTGCGCTTCGCTGGCATATTCATTGAACTTCTCGTCCTTCATTATGCCGCCCTCGGAGTAGCCTCTGTACCCGCAGCGCAGCATCACGAACTCGCATCCCGATGCGGCGAGCTCGTCGAAATCAACATGCGAATTGTGATAGGAAAGATCGCATCCGAGATGACTTATCTTTTCACCGTCATCATTAAAGTATGCCATGAAGCCCTCGTCGATGCGGAAGTTCTCGGCCTTGTATGAGTTAAGGGAGATGTTGCCCTCCCTGATCTTCCGCTCAGGCACGTAAACGTTCGTGACGTTCACATGGCTCTGCTCTTCGATGACCGTTGCGAGCTCGTTTTTGACTTCGGCGATCTCCTTCGAGCTCTTGTTATGAATGATGACTGCGCCGACTACGAAACCCATTATGAAGCTCGACAGAACTATGAGGATCGTAAGTTCCGTATTGCGCCGTCTGCGCCGCCTCTTCGGCGGCATGTCCTGATTAACGTACTGCTGTTCCTCTCCCACTTATTGACCCCTTATCTTATTTCAGTGTTCTAAGCTGAACGCCTGCTTTACCCTGTCTATCAGCTCGGCGGTGAAGAAATTCTCCTCCAGAAGAAGAGGTATCACCCTCTCGTTCCTTATCTCGGTCTCGAGCGACTCATAGACCTGCTGCGGCTCCACGCCGGCTGAATCAGTGCCGATGATGAACAGCGCAGGATGATGATTTTTGATGTATTCAGCGGCTTCCATAGTCGAGCGGACCGCCTTGACCTTGTAATCGTTGGCCGTAAGAATGTCACGCATCGTCCGCAGATGTCCGACGTCGCTGTCGAGAATGAGTATCTCCGAGCTGCCCTGTTTCTTGACGCCTTCGCTGAAAATCTTTTCAAGCCTCTGCAGAAGTTCGCCCTTCGGGATCGTCTTGACGAGATATCCGGCCGCTCCCATTCCCATCAGTTCGCGGACAAGATTCGGATTCGAAACGCCCGACAGAAATACGACAGGCACATACTTCATCTCCGGATCCGCAAGGACCGCTTCGAATGCCTGCAGCCCGTTCACTACCGGCATCTCAAGATCCATCAGGATGAGGTCCGCCTCGTAGCTCGTCATCTTGTCGACGAACCTGTAGCCCGCGTTCTCGGTCACGACATCATATGTTTCCTCAAGATATCTCTTCAGTATCTTGAGCGTCATGATATCGTCATCAACAATAAGAATTCTCTTCTTCATATTTTCTCCGTTTATCTGCCCTGCCGTCCCTGGTTATCAAAAAATCCGTCGACCGCCTGAGCTATAATGCTCTGTTTTATCGGCTTGTTCAGTATCCCTACGACATTTTCTCCCATAAGCCTGGCGCGGTCGCCTGTATAATTTTCTCCGACAAGATACATGACCGGAAGTCCGTATCCGCCCTGATGCATCCGTAATGAATTCACGGTCGAAAGCCCGCTCATTCCTCCGAGGACCGGATTTATGATAAGAAGATCCGCGCGGCTCCTGATGAAATAATCGACGGTCTTCATGCCGGAGTCGAACACTATGACATTGTATTTCTGCGTAAGGAACAACGAGCATAGCTTCCTCGTCTTGAGATCGTCGTCGACAATGACCACCGTCTTCTTCTCATCGGAAGGTGCTGCAGTCTTCGCAGGCGCGGCGGTCTTAGGACGTTCTTCCATCCTCACTGTACCCTGCGCATTGAATGCGCCTTCAGGATTGACTATCGCTTTCTGCCGAAGAGTATCTACTGAAGCTGCGGCTTCCGCTCTCTGTCTTGCTTTCTGAAGGAACGATGACATCTTCGCGATGGATGCTTTGTCCCTTGCGTTCCTCTTTTCATCATGGCGGAGAACTTTTTCTATCTTTCCGTTCTTCGTCTTCTGCGCAACATCGAGAACGGCCCTGATGTCTTCGACTCTCTTGCGTCCCCTCTGGAGCGCAGCTTCAAGATTCCTGATCCGCTCGTCCATATCAAGGACGACGGCCCTCTGCCCATCTCCGGGTGCCTTGACGCTATGCCCCATAAGCCTGTCGAGGCTCTTGGTCTCCTCATATGAAGGCTCTACGGGTTCCGCCCTGAAATCAGACTCTTCCATGCGGTCAGTCACTGCCGTGAAAATCCCGCCTTCATCGATATCGCCCTCAACATCTTTCTGTTTGCCATTTGCCGTTGATCCTGCTGATGCTCAGTTTAAGGCTGTCTATGTGCCTGTGGGAATAGCACTCTATAACACGGAAACAAATACTCTGCGTGTTGGTTTCTA
>JAILNQ010000014.1 GCA_024691425.1 Lachnospiraceae bacterium | reverse complement strand
TATGCGATAGGCGGTCCTGGTCAGGAAGCTATGGCTACGGTTCCCGTAACCCTTCTGGAATCGATACACAGCCTGTATGTTGCAACACCGACAAGAATATTAAAGAACTATAACAAAGCCGCAAAAGTATCAACTGAACTTTTCTATAACATCAATGAAAGAGAAGGTGTACCTGCCACCAAGGCGGTTGAATGGAGCCTTGCTGTTCCGGATCCGCTTAATCCTGGAGAGTATATCGATATTCCGGAGTACAGCCCTCTTTACGGCATGTTGACGATAAAGAACGGTACGGTCGATATAGACAAGGCCCTTCTTGTAGATTATGCCAAGAAGATCCCGGTTCCGGGAGATTCTGAGAATTCAAGAAATCTCGGTCCGGAGGACTACAATTTCGTCGTCGGAGCAAAAGCCGCCGACTTTGAAGGAAATACTGTGATCACTTACAGTTCTCCTGTACAGATAACATCCGAGTCTCAGATTCCTACGGAGATCCAGTTCGTATGGGATGAGTTCAGATGGGATGACGATGCGCAGAAGGAAGTTTTCTTCAGACGCAATTATTCTCCGATAACGGAAGAGGAGATCGCACGCAGAGAAGCTGCCGAAAAGGCCAAGGACAGGACGGTGGAGCCGTTCTACTCGAACGCTATCCATAATTCACAGATAATAGTTCTAGACCAGTACGGTGAGCAGATGTATGCATCGCTCAAGCTTACAGGGATAAAACAGGGTGAGAACGGAAAGCTTATCCTTTCGAAGCCCGGAAGCATAACTGTTGTTGCAACTTCCTGTGACGGAGGAAAGAAGAGCAAGCAGCTCAAGTTCAAGATAGCAGAAGGTGATGTCAGGTTCGATCCGAACGTGTTGATCCAGGATTCAACGCTCAATGTAATGGATAATTATGAGCACTCGTTCATCAACATAGGAGGTTCTGATACCCCTTGGGATGTATACGGTGCTGATGAGTGTTTCAACAACATGCCTGCCAATAAGTACGTATATGTTCATGTAGCGGCAGTTAAAACCGGAAATATCAACATGTACGGCGGTCAGCTGGGCCTTGATAAGTGGGGCGGATATGATTTTGGCAATAATGTCATGTTCAACCATTCTGTCAAAGTAACAGGCGGATCAATAAAGGCGACAAGGACGGATATGTTTGACAACTACACGACCTATGTAATACTGCCTTCAGCCGCTGACACAGTGATAACGCTGACAGACAATACCGTCGATAAGACACTTGGAAGAGCAAAGACGACATTAACGTACACTATCCACAACACAGCGATCTCAGCAGATAAGTCAAGAACTATAACTGCGGATAAGGCGAGCATTCTCAATTGGATGTATGTAAGAAGTGATGCTTACCCGGAGCCTGCTCAAAATCCTAACCGCGTGACTTATACGATAAAGGATGCGAAAGCGGATGCAGCAGCAAATCCCGGAAGAACATTCGCAGCGCTCATTACAATGGATGATCTGACAACGGATGCTCAGTTTACTATCTCCAGGTTTATCGGAATGTCTGATGATATTGCAGATGATGATGAAAGAATCAATATGGAGATCGATGGCCGGGATGATCTTAAAGACAGAATCCAGGAGATAACTGATGACGATGGAATAAGTAATGAAGAGAAAGAGGAACGCATCAGAGAAATCCATAACTATGTAAAGGATATAATAAGGGGCAGAAACGAAGCAGGCGGTGTGATCAAGCCTGTAAACGGCGGTAAGTTCTCCATAGACTTCTTCAGGCCGGTAATTGATGAGAATAACGGTCAGGAGTATTATGATTTCTGGGAGACTCCCGCCGGAACATACAACTTCTATGCTACATACGGTTATATAGAAGGAGGGCAGTTCAAGCCTCTTGCTCCTGCCACGAAGCTGTCGGTCAAGACAGCGGCCGCTGCGGTACCTACGGTTAAACTTGCGAGTACCACGATAAAACTGAATGCGGATAGCAGCACCATATCTGTTGGTCTGCCCGAAGCAGCAAAGGGACTTGGAGTAATTCCGTATTATGAACTTAGGAATCTTAATACAAACGGTGTGACTGATAATCAGTTCAGCAACTTGTTCAGGATCGGTATCGACAATGCTGATATCGATAAACCGGTTATGGCAAATGCCTTGACGCTTGACCTTGCCCCCGATTTTGAGATGGATTTCTGGATTGATATTGTGAACGGTAAAAACATCAGAAGCGTACGTATTAAGTCCTGGAATGATCTGAAGATGCTTAAAATCGGCCAGTTCAAGACTAAAGCTGATGATATTGATCATCCGGATGAATATAACCAGGAAGGAGATCTTGTATTTTCTGCCGCAAACCAGAAGAGCGCATATCAGAAATTCGTCAAGGAAAACTGCACGGGATTCTTGAGACTCCGTTCACTCGGATATGATGGCAGAGAAAGAGACGTGGACATTAAGATCACGGTTAATATTGATAGTTTTTTCGGTAATTAATTCTCTGCATATAAGCAATCTTCAGTCAGTAAAAAACAGCCCTCGGAATATTAAATTCCGAGGGCTATTATCTTTTATCTGTTTTCATACGGATTGCGTGCATATTCATATGGTTTCCAATACCTCAGAATATAGTCTGCATCGACTGTTCCGGCGAGATAATCTTCTAAAGATCTTATCTCATCACGGAATTCCACACGAGCTGATTCGGGAGTTATATTTTCACATTCCTCCTTGACCCTGTTCAGGTAAAACAGTGAATGATCCTGGGTGCACAGGCCGGAATCATAGTTTTTCTTTGCTTCAACGCATCTTTTTACGTCCCCTGCAATATCCGATAACATGGTTTCTCCTATCTGATCCAATATTTGAGTATCTCAAACAACTCGTCGATCACATCGGCATCTTTTAGTTCCCTGCCATTTTGAGGTGTTCCGGCTTCTGCGTTCCGTGCTATGTTCGGATGTGCTTCCCAGAGGACTCCAATGGGATCGAGCATAAGATCACCGCCATATATATCCTTATCCGTTCCGGTCTCGTCAATAAGTTCATTTTCCATGTCTGTATGGTAGAACAGGTCTATTGAAACCGTTCGGGTAGGCTTATGTATGCAGAATTTTATGCGATCAGGGTAGTAATTATTTGATCCGGCGATCAGATCGTCGAGCATTGTAATTTCCCTTATGATCATAAATTCACCTCTCAGACAGATTCATACAACAATGTATTTTATCACAAAATAGCAACCGGAATAAATGTATTCAGCCAAAAAGAAAAATAGCACTGTATCTTCCAAATACAATGCTATCTGTCAACTTTATGAATCGGGGCGACGTGATTCGAACACGCGGCCTCTACGTCTCGAAGGATGTGCTTCCTTCCTAATTCATTACATTGATATCATGTATCATGCCCCATTAGAGGGCATATTTTTTTGTAGAACGACCACACCATCACCGATGATTATATAGGAGTTTTTTCAAATATTATGCAACTTTTTAATCAACTCCCATGTAAAGAGCTTTGTATTTCAAAGGGATTATTACACAGAAGTGTATTTTTCAAAAGGCTATATTATCAATGATTCAGAGCTTGAAGAATACAAAAATACAAAAATACAGATAGGAGAAAATTCAATCAGAGTGTTGTAAGCCTCAAACAGTTCCTCAGAGAGTCCTTCTTGAGGGCGATATTGACCTTATATACTTTTCTACACGTTTTCTGGTTATGTATGGTTCAATCTCTGTCTGGTTGATTATCTTTGCGCCGATAAGTCTGCATTCGTTTTTACTAGCGATGCGGACAGCTTCTATATTGAATTGGATCACCGTGCCGGTATCATCTATTGCCGTTACACTTGCCCGGTCACCGACACATATTTCACACTTAATGCCGTTTGTGTCAATGAGAACAGCCATACCGCTCTCACTGATATTATCTATAATACCATCCATCTCCTTGTTCTTCATATAAACAAGGCATTCCACACCTGATTCAAGTCTTGAATAAGTTCGCCGGTCCATAGAAATACTCCGCAGTTATTCTTATAAATCAATACAAATCGGGTGTTTTATCAGGGATTTTTCTGAGAATCTCGTTGTTCCGGATCCAAGCCGTTTACATCCATATTACTTCCCTTCTTATCATATCGGACGTGCCAGGTAAAACCCCTAGAAAAGATCTACGCCCAAGCCTGCTAGATGATCAAATTCTTCCTTTTCTTCAACACCTTCAGCTACCACGAGCATATCCTTTGAATGAAAATTCAAAACAAGACGCGTTACGTTATCCTGTTTCTTTCGATCGTGGTCTATACCGGATATCAGTTCCCGGTTAAGTTTAACTATATCGGGCTTCATCAGATCTATCCGTTCCATGTCATTGATACCGCTTCCGAAATCATCGGCTGCCAGAAGGTTGCCCATAACCCTGATCGACCTGCTTTTTTTCTGCCAGATATCATAAGAGAAGTAAGGATATTCGAGATTCTCGACGATCATCCTGCCTCGGATACTGTCACCGAAGTATTCCAAGAAGGCATCTGCCTCATCCTGTTTGAGATGATCGTTCGGAAATGAGTTTACGGAAATACGTTCAGTATAATCCCTCAGGATATACGCCTGCATGGCTCCGAATATAGTTGCCACTTCCAAAACGTGCAGATTATCCGTTTCCAGATATTCGTTTATGAGCTCCAACACAGTCTTCTCTGTCGGGCGCATAAGAGCTTCCCATGCATATACCGTCTTGCAGTCCGGATAAAAGATCGGCTGGAATACATAGTTTATCGACAATTCTCCGAGAGCCGTAAGAAATTCTTTGTCTAAGGGTAAATGATCATAATATATCATGTTGTATCTTATTTTTTTTCATCAAATTAGTTTGACCTCAAACTATTATGTTTGAATTATACTTTCCGGACATTTCTTTGTCAATGCAAGATGACAGAAGAGTTAATATTGGATATAATAAAAATACTTTGGAAACAAAACTATTTTCGAGGACTTGATCTATGGATAAGATAAAATCATTGCAGCCCATGCTGATCGCACATTTGGCATTTAAAAGAAATATGGAAGCAAATCTGAAAAAATATGGGTTGCACTCTGGGAATCCAAAGTTCATGCTGTATATTGCGGATAACGAGGGTTGCAGTCAAAAGGATCTGGCAGAAACATTTTATATAGAGACGTGTACATTATCTTCAGTTTTGGCAAACATGGAGGAGAGAGGCTTTATCGAAAGAAAAAAATCCGAAAAAGATAAACGGTCTTATTGTATTTACATAACTCCTAAGGGCCGGCAATTATTGGAACCTGTCAGAAAACAGTTCGAAAAGACCATTGAAACCGCTCTTTCAGGGTTTTCTTCCGAAGAAGTAGAAATGCTTTATAACTATCTTGATATGGTTGCCAGTAATCTTAAGGAAGCAAATTCTCAGTTGAATTAATGAAAGCCTTTTTGAGATAGATAAATCCAGAATAAAAAGACGTGTTAGTGTAAAAATGCTAGGATATTTCGCCAGAGGAGCAGTTTACGGCCGGCCTTGGCTGTTGACTGCTCCTCAATTTTTTACATTTTACTCACTTGCTAAGAATCAGGGATAAGTTTGTCCCATCAAAATCCTCTCCCCATCCGTTCTTTTCGCTAAAGGATGAGAAGGCAATGCTACTTATTTCGGGAAGCGGTATATTGTTTTGCTCGAGGATTTTACATGCCTCTAAGACGATATTTATAGCCGCGACGCCGTTTTCAGGAATTGCTTCGTAGCAATATACTTGCTGGAGTTCATGCAGTTTTAATAACAGCGCGTTAAGATCCTTGTCCCTGGAACTGAAAAGGGTTGTAAAGGTTTTATATTCCTCTGCTGTAAGATTATCGAATTCTGCTTCGTCATATGAATCGAATTCAAATAAAAACTCCGGGATGATCTCCATAAATCTATCGTCCCATTCGTCCCAGGGTTCTGAGGTCGCTTTCCACATCCATTCTGACAACACAGACCAATCTGTTTCAGGGTGTTTGGCTATAACATATTTTTCTACGCAAAGAATGAGAAATGCCATCCTCCCGTTCATTGATATTGCATTAAAATCTTTCTCTTGCATTCTATTCCTCCTTATGCCATGACCCATATGGATAAAGTAAAAGTGTTGGGAGATGCGTTCGAATGACGTATAATAAAAGAGGGAAGAAGTTTTACAAATATTTTGCAACTTTCTTCCCTCTAGTCGGGGCGACGTGATTCGAACACGCGGCCTCTACGTCCCGAACGTAGCGCTCTACCAAGCTGAGCCACGCCCCGAATGTCACGATTGAAAAACGTGACAGGCCGAGCGCCGCTTGAGCGGGCTTTATCCGGCCATTCTTTCGAATATAAAACCCCAATTCCGCACAATCGCAAAACTGAGGCTTTAGTGCGCGATCAGGGGCTCGAACCCTGGACACCCTGATTAAGAGTCAGGTGCTCTACCAACTGAGCTAAGCGCGCATCTGATTTGTAACGCAAGTGCTATTATATTATAATGTTTTTTGAATTGCAAGGATTTTTTGTTGAAAAACAAGGAAAAATCAAGGAAACAGCTTATGATTTATGAAACGCACACCCATTTTGATGATAAAGCTTTTGATGAGGATCGCAAAGAAGCCATAAAAAGAGCGATATCTGCAGGAATCGGCCGCTTTGTCAATATAGGGGCATCGATGAAGAGCAGCAGCACGAGCCTCGAACTGGCGCACCGCTATCCGGAGTTTCTCGCCGCGGTAGGGGTTCATCCGGAAGACTGCGCAGAGCTTACAGAAGATGACATGGATACGCTCCGTGGATATGCAAAGGATGAAAAAGTGGTTGCGATAGGCGAGATAGGCCTTGATTACTATTGGGATGAACCTGAGCGCGATATTCAGAAGAAATGGTTCGCAAGGCAGATTAAGCTGGCTTGCGAAGTTGATCTTCCCATAATAGTTCATTCGAGAGATGCCGCGGCAGATACGCTGGAAATTCTGAAAAAAGAAGATGCCGGCCGGGTCGGCGGGATAATCCACTGCTTTTCTTATAGCCCTGAAGTTGCCAGAGAATGTCTGGATATGGGATTTTATATCGGGGTCGGAGGTGTGGTGACTTTCAAGAACGGCAGAAAACTCAAAGAAGTCGTAGAGATGACTCCTATCGACAGAATCGTAACAGAGACGGACTCCCCTTACATGGCACCCGTTCCGTACAGGGGTAAGAGAAATTCCTCGGAATACCTTCCCTATGTCGTGGAAGAGATCGCAAGGATAAAAGGAATGCCGCCCAAAGAGGTCGAAGAGATCACGTGGGCTAACGCAGTTAAGCTTTTCGGTAAATGATTATGTCAGATCTGAGCAGAGCCGGAAAAACGGCAGAAATAATAAAAAAATACGGTTTTTCGTTTCAGAAGAGATTCGGTCAGAATTTTCTCATTGACGAGCATGTCCTTAATAAGATAACGGAAGCCGCGCTCATAGGCGAGAAGGACGGCGTTATCGAGATCGGGCCGGGCATAGGAACCATGACTCAGCGCCTGTGCGAACAGGCCGCAAAAGTTGTTTCGATCGAGATCGACAGAGAGCTGATGCCGGTACTGTCTGAAACCCTTTCGGAATATGACAATGTAAAGATCGTCAATGCAGATGTGATGAAGACGGATCTGGAAGAGCTCATAAAGGAAGACTTTGGCGGCATGACAGTCAGAGTCGTTGCGAACCTTCCGTATTACATTACAACACCTATAGTCATGGCGCTTCTTGAGCAGCAGCTTCCGATAGAGAGCATTACGATCATGGTGCAGAAAGAGGTTGCCGAGCGTATGCAGGCCATGCCCGGAACGAAGGATTACGGAGCACTTTCACTGGCGGTGCAGTACTATGCGGATACTTACATAGCTGCAAACGTTCCGCCGAACTGCTTCATGCCCCGTCCGAAGGTGGGTTCCTGCGTCATAAGGCTGACTGTCAGAAGAAGCCGTCCTGTCGAGGTAAAGGATGAAAAGCACATGTTCATGCTCATCCGGGCGGCCTTCAACCAGAGGAGGAAGACGCTTGCGAATGCCATAGCCAATCATCCGGGATCGGGGCATACAAGGGACGAAGTAATAGAGGCTCTGAAAAAGCTCGGATTATCGGAGACGATACGAGGTGAAGCAATGGATTTAGGGCAGTTTGCTGAGCTGTCGAATATTTTGACATAGTACACTCTCTATGGTAAAATATCGAAATAATGGGCATATGTTGTGCCTTAGGGAGTTTTTAAGTTGGATAAATACGAATATCAGGTCTGTGCGGACCAGATAAAATCACTGATCAAAGAACATCGCTTCCAGGAAGCGATGGATATAGCTGACACCATTGACTGGAGAAGAGTAAAAAGCTTCTCGATGCTCTGTACCGTCAGCGAAATATACAAAGTAACAAAGCATTATTCTGAAGCCAGGGATATTCTCCTTCTGGCTTATGAAAGATACCCCGACAGGGCAAACGTCGTCTATGCTCTCTGTGAACTGGCGGTCAAGCTTGATGAAGTATCTGACGCCATCGAGTACTACAGAGAGTATGTTCATTTAAAACCCCACGATACAAACAGATATGTGCTCCTGTACAAGATATACGACGCGCAGGATGTGCCGCTTGAGGAAAAGATATCGCTCCTTGAAGAGTTCAAGAGAGCCGAGTATACGGAAAAGTGGGCATATGAGCTTGCGCTTTTATATCATAAGGACGGCCAGGAGACAAAATGCGTTGAGACCTGTGACGAGCTCGCGCTCTGGTTCGGAGAAGGACCGTATGTAAGAAAGGCCCTTGAGCTGAAGATGCAGCATTCGCCTCTGACCAAAGAGCAGCAGATGAAATATGACGGCGTTTATGATGCACCGAAGATTCCTACAGGAGAAACAGAGGAAACAGTACATATTTATGAAACTCAGTCGATGCCCAGAGGCGTGAGCGCATTCGAAACATCGCCGATAGATGATACAACGGAGTCACTTCTCAAGCCGTCGATCGCAAAGGATTTCAGCGATCCTAAACCGGCCGAGACTCCGGCAGTGACTGCGCAGCAGACAGCGGATATCAAGGTTGCGCCATACAGCAACGATAAATACTCCACGATGAACCTTCAGGAAGAACTCGCCAAGAACATGGAGGAGTTCTATGCTAAGGAAAAGAACGTCATGCCGACTCCGTTTTACGGTGTGACTTCTGAGCTCTACGATCAGTCGCAGGAACAGTTCATGAAGCAGCTGAACAATGCCGGACCTGTACAGGAACCGGTTTATGCTCAGCCTCAGGAATATCCGCTTCAGCCTGATCAATATAATGGCACTCCGCAGATGATGCAGCCGCAGAACGAATATGAGCAGCCCTCGGTTCAGCCGATCTATGGTCAGCAGATGTTGCAGAATGCGTATGAGCAGCCTGCCGTTCAGCCTATTTATGGCCAGCAGATGCCGCAGAATGCGTATGAGCAGCCCTCGGTTCTGCCTATTTATGGCCAGCAGATGCCAGCCTACGGACAGCAAGCTCAGATATATCAGCAACCGAATGCATATGAGCAGCCCTCGGTTCAGTTGATCTATGGCCAGCAGATGCCTGCATATGGCCAGCAGCCTGTATATGGACAGCCGCAGACATACCAGCCGGTACAGCCGGTACAGCCGATACCCGCGCCGGCAGCACAGCCTCTGCCCGTGATACAGCCTCAGCCGCTGTCGCAACCTGTAAATGACGCACAGCAGATTCTGCAGGCGGCAGCGCCTTCGGTACCAGTGGCGCCTGTACCTTCAACACCTTCAGTTCCCGTAGCGCCAGTTTCTGAAGCGCCTTCAGTTGCTGTAGCTCCGGTTCCCGCAGCGCCTTCAGTTTCTGCAGCATCGCCCGTATCTGTGCCAGTGCCTGCACCAGCACCTATAGCGTCACCTGCAGCGACACCTGCCGCTGAATCCGAGAAACCTGAGGACGAGCAGATTCCCGGACAGATCGATCTCAGCGATTTCATGAAGGACTGGGAAGAGAAGAAGAAAAACGGGGAAGAACAGCGTAAGCAGACGATACTTAACCGTACAAAAGAGCAGACGCAGGATATCATGTCACAGCTCGTCGGCGTGATTCCCGGAATAGAGCAGCCTCAGGCGATGCCTGAACAGAAGCCTGCAGACAATACCGTAAGTCCTGCTGATAAGACAGACCTCAGCGTAAAAGAAGAGGTCATAAAAGAAGATAAAAAGGGTGTTGTTACAAGAACAACCATACCTTCACCTGTATTTGAGAGAGAACCCGTCAAGAGAACGGAATCAGGAGCAAGGATCAACGGTCCTGCAAGAACATCCATAACGGAAAGCATTCCGGACATTCTTCCGAATGCCGATCTGCCCCTTAAGGGAGATATACTTCCTTCCGGCAGAAAGCTTACTTTAGATGAAGAGTACGGCGGCAACATAGCAAAGATCAGGAAGGAAGACGAAGAACTCGTCAAAAGACTGACGGGTGAGATCCCTGAACCTGAAGAAGATAATACAGAGCCGGAAATTACTGAACCTGAACCGGTTGATTATGGTGAGGCAGAAGAAATAGAAGAAGTTGAGCAGCCGGATCTTCCCGAAGAAGAGGAAGAAGAGCGTGTATCTGAACCGGTTGTTCCGGTAATGCCCGTAATGCCAGAACCAGAACCGGAGCCGGAGGAAGAGCCGGAATATTCAGAACCTGAAGATGAAGTTGAAGAACCGGAGATTCCCGAAGAGGATGAATCCGATAACGAGCCTGCAACTGAAGAAGCGGCAGATGATTCCGGTGCGGTGCGTCACGGCCTTACGGCACCTATAGAATATCCTTATGATGTCGATGATCTCGGAGAAGTTGAGGAACTCGTAACGATAGACCAGCCCGATGATGTCGACGACATGATCAAGACCCGTCCTATACCGCAGGAAGAGATCGAGGCAAGAATGCGATATGAGGCAGGAATTGAGGAAGATGATGCGGCAGATGATGAGGGTTCGGCAAAGAAAGGCAATCATCCTTCGTGGATGAAGCTTGAAGAGAACGTTACAAGCCGAAGGGAATTCGACGAAGCTGAGATGGCGATTTTCGGCAGGTTCGAAGGAATAGAGTCTCTTAAAGCCCAGATCGTTGATGTCATGGATGACATGAGAATGGAAGCTTCCCGCGGAAACGTCATCGTCATGGGTTCGGAAAAATACGGACGCAAGAGCCTTGCGATCGATATCGTAAAGGCTATACAGGCAATGGATTCCACCTTCTCAGGAAAGGTTGCCAAGATTTCGGGAGAAGCGCTCAACAAAAAGAACATACCGATGACTCTTCAGAAGCTCCGCAACGGCGCTCTCATAGTTGAGAATGCAGGCGGACTGACGCCGATCACCGTTAATTCAATAACCGAAACGCTGAGAAATGACGTTGACTCGATTCTTGTAGTATTCGAGGGCGAAAAGGAATCCCTTGAGCCGCTTCTCAACGGATGCGTAGAGACGAAGACCGTATTTGACGCAAGGATCACGATAGAGGATTTCAGCAATTCCGATCTTGTTGCATACGCAAAAGGCTATGCAAGGGAGCTTGAGTACAGCATAGACGATATGGGCACGCTCGCCCTCTATAATAAGATAGGCGACATGCAGACGATAGATCACGTCGTTTCCGTGGATGAGGTCACTGATATCGTGGATAATGCCATAAGGCATGTTGACAGAAAGAACATGTCGCATTTCATGGACGTTCTTCTTGCCAAGCGGTACGATGATGACGATTTCATAGTTCTTCGGGAGAAGGATTTTCTTAATTAGATCATAAGCTATCAGGGGGTTATGCAATGGCGGAATCAAATAAGATCAGTCCGTTTATTTCGGATATGGATATGTACCTGTTCGGAATGGGCACGCACTATGACATATACAAAAAGCTGGGTGCGCACCTGTGCAAAAAAGACGGAAAGCAGGGTGTGTACTTTGCAGTATGGGCCCCGAATGCCGTACAAGTGCATCTGATCACCGACTATAACGGATGGAACGAGGACGAGTATCTCATGACAAGGCTAGAGCCTGCCGGGATATACGAGATATTCATTCCAGGCATGGGCATCGACAGCCTCTATAAATTTCTTATCACCACGAAAAGCGGGAAAAAGCTTTATAAAGCAGATCCTTTCGCGAACAAGGCGGAGCTCCGTCCCGGCACGGCAAGCGTAACGGCGGACTATTCCAAGATACGCTGGACTGACAGCGCATGGATGAAAAAGAGAGCCGCCACAGATCTTTTCGAATCTCCTATCGCAATTTATGAATGCCATATCGGTTCATGGATGAGACATCCCGGACGCGATGACGAAGGCTTCTATACGTACCGTGAATTCGCGGACAGAATGACGGACTATCTTCTCGACATGCATTATACGCATATCGAGCTCATCGGCATTGCCGAGCATCCGTTCGACGGATCCTGGGGATATCAGGTCACCGGATATTACGCTCCCACGACAAGATACGGATCCCTTCAGGATTTCGCCTATATGATCAATAAGTTCCACAAGAACAATATCGGCATAATTCTTGACTGGGTACCGGCGCATTTCCCGAGAGATGCCCATGGACTGGCAGATTTTGACGGACAGGCGCTCTTCGAGTATGCCGACCCGAGAAAGGGTGAGCACCCGGACTGGGGCACGAAGATTTTCGATTACGGAAAATCAGAGGTCAAGAACTTCCTTATCGCCAACGCGATATTCTGGCTCAAGGAATTCCATATAGACGGGCTCAGGGTTGATGCGGTTGCATCGATGCTCTATCTTGACTACGGCAAGAAAGACGGCGGCTGGATACCGAACAAATACGGCGGAAATCACAATCTTGAGGCGATCGAATTCTTCAAGCATCTGAATTCCTACATCAAGGGAGTTTTCCCCGGAGTCATGATGATCGCAGAGGAATCCACGGCATGGCCGAAGGTTACCGATATTCCCGAAAATGACGGTTTAGGGTTCACTTTCAAGTGGAACATGGGCTGGATGCATGATTTCTGTGACTACATGAAGCTCGACCCGATATTCAGAAGAGATAACCACTATAAAATGACTTTCGCCATGAGCTACAACCAGGCGGAGAAGTATATTCTCGTGCTCTCGCATGACGAGGTTGTCCATCTGAAGTGCTCGATGCTCGAGAAGATGCCCGGCTTCTACGTTGACAAGTTTGCGAATCTGCGCGTCGGATATACATATATGATGGGGCACAGCGGCAAGAAGCTTCTGTTCATGGGACAGGAATTCGCACAGGACAGCGAATGGAGCGAAGACAGGGAGCTTGACTGGTCTCTTCTTGCGGATGACCTTCATTCGGGAATGCAGAGCTATGTACGCGAGCTTCTGACGCTTTATTCAAAGTATCCGTGTCTTTATGAGCTCGATCATGTATCCGAAGGATTTTCGTGGATAAACGCAGATGATACATACAAGAGCATTTATTCATTCGTCCGCTATGACAAGGAAAAGAAGAAGAGCCTTCTCTTCGTTCTGAACTTCACTCCGATAGCAAGGGACGATTACCGCGTCGGAGTTCCGAAGAGAGGAAAATACAAGCTGCTCCTGAATTCAGATGAAAAACGCTTCGGCGGCAATTCCGAGCCTGCGTCGAAAAAGGTCTATACAGCCGAAAAGATAAGCTGGGACGGGTGTGATTATTCGATAGGATATCCGCTTCCGGCATACGGCGCGGCGGTATTTGAATTCTGAAAATGATGATCTGAACGGCCTCTTCATGCGAAGAGGTCTTTTCATATTAAGTTTTTGGGACAACAGACCGAAATATATGTTGAATAATTCACATTCATATCTGTGAGAGGACGCTTATGAATATTGAAATGATCAAGAATCATGGCGCGGATCACGTAAATGATATGGAACACATCACATATAGCAGACCCGCTTCTTCCGGATCAGGGACGAGAACGGAGAAGATGGGATTTTCCTTAGACATTACGGGCAAAGTTACGGAGAACGCTGCATACGGTAAGGAAGACTTGAAAACTGCGGAAGAAATTGCGCAGATGGCCGGTATGACAAATGTATCCGTACAGAGGGATTACATGGCCGTGATGTCTAATTCTATGTCAGACGAAGATTTCGCCGAGCTGATGAAGGACGGGGCTGACCCCACGAAAATACCTGCGGATAAGTTCGTTACCAATCTTGATAAGATCAAGATAAAGATGGCAGAAGCCGGTAACACTATCGCGGGCTTTAATGATGATCTTACCGAGGATGACATCAAAGCAGTGCTCGGCAATTCCTTCAATGCGGGAAAAATCATATCCGATATGCTCTCAGCCGCTGATCTTCCGGCTACAGGAGATAATGTTTCCCAGATAAAAGAGACGGTCATGATAGCTCAGAACCTGAAGCCTCTTTCAGATGAGGCTAAGGCTTATATGATTTCTGAAAACCTCTCTCCTTCAGTGGAGAACATATACAGGGCAGAATACTCATCCGCTGCTTTATCAAATTCTGCCGGCGGAGTTCATTTTGACGGAGCTGCAACTTATGCAGGAAGCAGCTATACGATGTCATCATGGGATGACCTGAAGGATCAGGCGCTTGAAATAATAAAGGAAGCAGGGATCACGGATACGGAAAGCGCTCTTGATGATGCAAAGTGGATAGCGATGCACGAAATCCCGCTTAACGCCAAGACTCTGAACTCATACAGTGAGCTGAAGGAGCTTAAAGTTCCGGCAGAGCCGAGAGATCTGTTTTCCGCTATGACTTCTGCGATCGAAGAGGGGAGATCACCGAAGCAGGCAGACCTTCTTCATAACGGAAGCTTATATGAGCAGGCTGTAGGACTTTTAGAGAAAATCACTCAGATGGAAACGCCCGCGGACATCACGAAGAGGCGTCAGCTTGAAGAAGTCAGGCTTGCCATGACGGCAGAAGCAAACCTTACGCTTCTTCGGAAGGGAATAAATATAGAGACGCAGCCGCTCGAGAAGCTCGTTGAACAGCTGAAAGCGGCAGAACGTGAATTTTATGCACCGCTTCTTTCAGACAGCGGCAGAGCATCTGAGAGCGGAGAATCAGAAGATGCCGAACTTGATAGCAGAATCGAGCTGTATAAGGCTACAAGAGAAGCGTTAAGCATCATTCCCGAAGTCCCGTCAAGAGTGATCGCAGGACTTCCTGAGTCAGATGACTTCAGCCTGTCAAAGATCGCAAGCGACGGTCAGGCGGCTAAGGCGGCATACGATAAGGCCGGTGAGGCTTATGAAGCCCTTATGACGCAGCCTCGGGCCGATATGGGCGACTCTATGAGGAAAGCTTTCAGGAACGTTGATGAGATCTTAAGCGGACTTGATATGGAAGTAAATGATGCGAACCGTAAAGCCGTCAGAACGCTCGGTTATGCGGGAATGATGATAAACAGGGAATCGGTTGATTCCGTCAGGACGGCAACTCATTCAGTCGAAAGAGTCATTTCGCTCATGACACCGGAAAAAACCCTTTCCATGATCCGAGAAGGATACAATCCGCTTAAGGAGAACATATTCGAGCTTGAGAAGTCCCTTTCTGAAGAATCATTTGAGGAATCTCAGGAGAAATACAGCCGTTTCCTCTTAAGGCTTGAGAGAAGCGGAAAGATCTCAGATGATGAGAAGCAGGCCTTCATCGGAATGTACAGGCTTTTTGCTGCGATCGAAAAACAGGACGGCAAGGTCATCGGAAACGTCCTTTCATCCGGAAGAGAGCTTACTCTTTCAAACATGCTCGAGGCATCAAGGTCTAACAGACGTGTTAGCGGAGAATATGTTATAGATGATGATTTCGGTTTCCTTGAGGAACTTGTAGAAAAAGGCGATTCCATCACTTCTCAGATAGAGAGAGTATTCACGCAGCTGATGGATCCTCAGCCTGATAAGAACTATATTGAGGAGAAGCAGCGCGAAATCAGGAATGCAGGAAGGATTTTCAAGGAATCGGAAATCGTTCTTTCAGCTCTTTCAGAGCCGGCAACGGCGGAAAACATACTGACGGTCAATGCGCTTGTATCTTCCATGGGAACGGGATACAAGAAACTCTTCGGAGGCTTTGCCCGGTCTGAAGAAGACAAAGAGGATTCCGGCAAAGATACTCTTACCGAAGAAGATGCAGATGAGCTTATCAGCGCATTCTCTGACAGGGAAAGTGCTGCCGCAGCTTATGAGAGGTTCCTTGAAAAAGCGTCAGAGACGGCGAAAATCAAGGCCGCAGCGGCAGATTCTTATGAAGATGTCCGCACATTCTCGATGCTATATAAGCAGGTGGGCTTCGCATCGGCGCTTGCCCAGAGGAACAATTATGAGGTTCCGATGAAGCTTGAGGACGGGTGGACATCCGTACACCTTACGATAAATCATGCTGAAGGTGAGGCCGGAAAAGTAAAGGCGTCATTTGAAAGCGAAGTGTACGGAAGAGTTGAAGCATACTTTACGATGAAATCAAACGGAATTGATGGATTCGTTGTATCGGATTCCCGTGCGGGGGTTGATAATCTGAAGAGTATTGACGATAAAATCAGAGAAGAGTTTGCACGAGATAACATGGATACATCGGATATATCATATGTTTTCTCGCAGAAAAGAAACAATGATGAATACATATCGGTAAAAGAGGCATCAGAAGTAACTGACAGCCAGCTCTACAGGATGGCCAGAGCGTTTATCAGCGCAGTTTCAAAGGCCGATGTTCAATAAGGAAGGAGAAGTATATGAAGGTTAACTCAAACATTCAGGCATTAGTGGCACAGAACGTACTTAGGACCAATGAGGAGAAAAATGCCGCTTCAACAGAAAAGCTTTCCTCGGGATTCAAGATCAATCATGCAAAGGATTCACCGTCAGGAATGGCGATCTCCAACCGTATGAACGCCCAGATAAGAAGTCTTTATAAGGCAAAAGATAATGCGAGCAATGCAGTGAATGTTGTTCAGACGGCAGACGGAGCTCTGACGGAAGTCCACAACATGATCCAGCGTATGAACGAGCTTGCCGTTAAGGCATCTACAGGAACGCTTACTTCTGCCGACAGAGAGGCGATCCAGAAGGAAGTTGATGCTCTTCGCAAAGAGATAGACCGCGTCGCTAAAGATACGGAATACAACACGCAGAACCTTCTCGGCGGCGAACAGCAGATGAAGGGCTATACAGAGGATCCTTCGGTGAAAGTCATGAACTACGACGTTGATTTTCCGAAAGGATGGTATAAGGTTGATATAGCGGCTGAAACCATCGAGATCTATACAGACAAGGACAGAACCACGAAAACGTCCGTAAGCAATCTCAAGGACGCACATGCTGAGGACGGAATATTCACGGCTACGCTCAACGACGGTTCAAAGCTTGTGCTTTCATATGATCCTGCGTCCCCGGCTGCAACTGATGTAGATATTACCGGTATCGGAGGAATGAAGATACAGGTCGGTACAGCCACAGGCCAGGAGATACAGGTTGTAGTTCCCAAAATGGATCCTGTTTCGATCGGTATCGATGAGATCGATATGCGTACGGAAAAGGACGCAAGAGAGGCAATGGAGACTCTGAAGAAGGCTTTAGAGTATGTTTCAAGCGCACGTTCAGGGCTCGGAGCTTATCAGAACAGACTTGAATCTACGGTAGCTTCACTTTCTGAAACGGTTGAGAACCTTGAGGGATCTTATTCGACAGTCAAGGATATCGACATGGCAGAGGAAATGGTGGAATATACGAAGCTTCAGGTGCTTGTACAGGCAGGAACGAGCATGCTGTCGCAGGCTAATGAACAGCCGCAGCAGGCGCTCCAGCTATTACAATAACTGTCGTGAGGTGGTAAACATATGACCAACGAACGTATCAGAGAATACACATTAAAGATCACTAATGCTTCACCGACAGGCATTATAGTAATACTCTATGACCTTGCCATTGAATATATCGAGGCGGCATTGGACTGCTTTTCCAAAAAAGATCACGACGGAGCGAGAGAACAGTGCACGAACGCGGGAAGAGTGCTCGGAGACCTCATATCCTCGCTGGACTTCACATACGGGATTTCTTTCCAGCTGTTCCGCATATATGAGTACATCTCAAAAGAAGTCTCCATGGCTGTCATAAAAGATGACGGAAGCCGGCTCGGTGATATGGTAAAACTCCTTAAGTCCCTTCGGGAATCATTTGACAAGCTTTCCGAGCAGGATCAGTCGGGTCCTGCCATGAGCAACACGCAGACAGTATATGCGGGTCTCACGTACGGAAAGGGTACGCTGAACGAAAGCATGTCAGGTGACAACAGAGGCTTCACTGTATAGTGAAGTTTCACAAAAAACAGGCCCTCGGCACTAAGCCCAGGGCCTGTTTTTTATTCAGAATCACGAAAATAAATATCCGCTTCCGGTCCTGTTTACAGGACGGAATACCATGCCTATAATCTAGTTATCATTTCAGCTTTTCTGTTCTCATATCTTGCCCGATGCGGCTTTTCCCTGAAAGATGCGGCACATGCAGGGAGGAAATCAGTGACAGGAACGGATTCATATTCTGAAATAAAGGAACAGGTGTATTCAGCTGTCTGTGAACGTCTCGTAAGAAATCCGGGCGCGGATGATGAGACGGTCATGGAAAGCATCAGGTCATGCATAATTGCCTGTCAGTATGCAGAAAAACTGACTTCCAGGCAGCGTGGCATGATGCTTCACGAACTGTTCAACCGTATCCGGAGGCTTGATGTCCTGCAGGATTTTCTCGATGATGACACGATAACGGAAATAATGGTCAACGGGACGGATGAGATTTTCATCGAAAGAGGGGGAAGGCTCTCGGGGACGGGGATAAGATTCGAGTCGAAGGAAAGACTTGTCGATATCATCGGAAAGATCGCCTCAGGGGTGAACAGGACGATCAATCTGTCCTCGCCTATATTAGACGCAAGGCTTCCCGCTGACGGTTCGAGAGTAAACGCAGTTCTGGATCCGATAGCGATAAACGGCCCGAGTCTGACGATCCGGAGGTTTCCGAAAAAGCCGATAGATGCAAAAGCACTTATCGAGAAAGGAAGCATTACAGAGGATGCGCTCATGTTCCTGAAAAACCTTGTGGCGAGCGGATACAACATACTTATCAGCGGTTCGACCGGATGCGGCAAGACTACATTTCTTAACATCATGTCATCGTTCATTCCGAAGGATGAGAGAGTGGTCACCATTGAAGACTCAGCAGAGCTGAAGATCATGGGTATCAGGAATCTCGTCCGACTTGAGACGAGAAATGCCACTGTCAGCGGATGCAGCGAGATAACGATAAGGGACCTTATAAAAACCGCACTCCGGATGCGTCCCGACAGGATCGTCGTAGGGGAAGTCAGGGGCGAAGAAGCGATCGATATGCTGCAGGCGTTCAATGTCGGGCAGGACGGATCGCTGTCGACGATCCATGCGAACAGCGCGGAAGATGCGATATCGAGGCTTGAGACGATGGTCATGCTTTCAACGGATATTCCGCTTGCCGCGCTCCGGCGCCAGATCGCATCCGGAGTGGATATAATAGTCCATCTCGGAAGGCTCCGTGATAAGAGCAGGCATGTTCTCGAAATAAGGGAGGTGATCGGAATGTCAGGCTCTGAAGTTAATACCTGTACGCTCTACAGATTCGAAGAGATGGGAGCAGAAGCCGGGAGAATAACAGGAAAGCTTATAAAGGTGAACAGTCTTTCCGGCACGGACAAGCTCATAAGAGCAGGATTTGAAGCAAAAAAGGAGGACGGCTGACGAAAGATAAACTTGATGCAAAGGAATGGCTTGTAATAGCTACCGCATATGCAGTGCTTTCGGTAATTGCGGCATGGCTTTTTTATGACAGTTTTCTGGCCGGCTTTCTTTTCGCGCCTTTCTTCTTCTTTTTCGCAAAGGCCGTGAGCATGGCAAAGAAAAGAAAGTACAGTGAAATGCTTACTGAAGGATTCCTGCGCGCTCTGTCATCTGTATCCTCATCGGTTGCGGCGGGAATATCGCCCGAGAATGCGTTTGTCCTGGCGGAATCGGACATGGAAGATCTCTACGGCAGAAAATCGGCCATAGTTAAGGAACTTGCGATGATCAACTCCTGTACGGTGATGGGGCAGCGTCTTGAAAATGCGCTCAATGATTTTGCGCGAAGATCGCAGATAGGGGAAATATACGATTTTTCCGTTGTATTTTCAGTAGCGAAGAAGAACGGATCCGATATCTCGAAAGTGATCTCATCATGCACGCAGATGATGGAGGACAGGCGGCAGGCTGAAAATGAGGCGAGAGTGCTGATACGCGCAAAGCAGTATGAACAGAGAGTCATGTGTGCCATGCCACCCGGGATACTTGCATATCTTAGGTTTTCATCAGGGAACTTCATGGGGGTGCTGTATCATAATCCGCTCGGGATTGCGGTAATGACGGGATGTCTTGCCGTATATATTCTGGCGATATGGCTTTCAGAAAAGATCGGAGATGTTAAGGTATGAACTTATCGGACAGAGCTGTATCAAGAAAAACTCTATCAAACATCCGGCAGCTGTATCCGAAAGGTGAAGCAGAAAGAAGGATGCATCTGCTCGGAAGAGAAAAAATACGGATAGCGGCAGTAACTGTCATTGCGACGCTTGTCTTTGCCGTGCCTGTATTTATCTCTGATGCTGAAAAGCTATCGGAGCCGGTTGCGGGACTTAAAAGAAACGGATACGGGGAAGGGAGCAGAACGGTATCTCTTATTGCGGTTGCTAAGGGGCAGAAAAAGAAAAAAGTGACTGTGGAAGTAAGCGAAAGAAAATATACCGAAAAGGAACTTGAGGAGTTTTCCTGTGAACTTGACGGCCGGCTCTTTGCGGAGATTCTGGGAAATAACACGGATAGCAATGATGTTACTGAGGATCTGGAGCTTATCGATCACCTGGAAGGCTTTCCTTTTAAGATATCCTGGAAAACAGACAGGCCATTGCTTATCGGAACGACAGGAAAAATATACGAGGACAGGCTTTGTAACGAAGATCCGGAAGATGTCGGGGTGATAGTACAGCTCCGTGCCACTCTTTCGTACGGGGATTTTACGCAGGACAAGTATTCATCCATCGTTCTGAGAAGAAGGAAAATAAGCGGCAGTAAAAGCCTTGCGGAATCTGTTGAGGAATCTGTTGCAAAAAGCGGAAAGGAAAGCGAAACCGGAATGTTCCAGATCCTTCCGAAAAGCGCGGGAGGACAGAGGATAGCGTTCTATGATGCCTCACCTAACAGAGGATGGGGCGTTCTTCTGATCGGAGCAGCAGTACTTGTCCTCGTCTTATCTGCAAAAGACAGGAAGATCCAGGCTCTGTGCGATGAAAGAAGGAAACAGATGAACGTGGATCATCCTATCATACTCAATCAGTACATGCTCTACTTCCTGGCGGGAATGAATCCTCGGGCCATCTGGTATGCCATGTGCCGACGGTACGAAGAAAGCCTTGAGATTTCGTCGGAAAACAGAAGGTATGTGTATGATGAAATGGTAACGGCAAGAAACAGGATGGACGAAGGCTGCGGGGAAATTGATGCATATGAGGAATTCGCCAGAAGATGCGACAGCAGCTACAGAACATTCATATGCTTTGTGAAACAGGCCGCAGTCAAAGGAAACGACGGGCTCGG
>JAILNQ010000127.1 GCA_024691425.1 Lachnospiraceae bacterium | reverse complement strand
TCAGCTGCTTCTGCGGGTGACATTGTGCCGTGTGAAACCGCATCGTATGCATCAGTAAGGATCGCCGTTACTTCCGAGCCGGTTGTCGGGCCACCGTCAGATATTCCGTTGTACTGCATGCTGACATCAACGCTTTCCTTTGTAAGAGGATTAAGAGTTCCCTTTGCTTCGCAGATCTCCTGTGCCTTCTTTGTGGGAGGTACAGATCTTACGGTACCGAGTGTCTCAACTGCCTTGTCGTCATTATAGAAGTAGTTAAGGAAATCGATCGCTACATCAGGATGTTCCGAGTTGGCATAAACACCTATATACTGAGGACAGTCGTTGAACCATCCGTCGCTTGCCCCACCCTCACGAAGAGGAAGCTGGCCTGCCATGTAGTGGATGCTGTCATTTGCAGCGGAGAGTACGTCTGCGGAAGATGTGTATCCGATCGATGCAACATACTTACCGTTGATCCAGTTGGGATCTTCCTGGTCCTGATCTCCGAAAGGAGCCTTGTAAGCTGCCGGAGCGCATACTTCTTCATCATAGAGTCTCTTGATGAATGTAAATGCTTCTTCAAACTGCTCTTTTGTCATGTTGATGTTCATGTCTTCATCAACGATGGGCTTGTTGTTCATCTGGCGGCACCATGCACGTAAGATGAATGCCGTAGCGTAAGATGTATTTGCGGAAAGAAGATAGCATTCCTTGTCATAATCCCTTACCATCTTGCCCCACTCGAAGAACTTGTCCCAGTTATAGGGCTGTGAAAGATCGATGCCGACTGCGTCCGCAAGATCTTTGTTGACTATAAGAGCGGTTCCTGCCTGACCTGTAGGCATTGCGTACTGTGAACCGCTTCCGAACTGTCCGTTCTGTTCAAGGAACTTTGCATCAAAATTGGAGAAATCCATTCCGCCTTCTGTCAGATTATAAAGAACACCCTGTTTGAAATACTCGGGTCCGAGTCCCGTTTCAATCTGGAAGATGTCCGGAGCTGTTCCTGATGCGAATTCCGTTGTCTTCTTCTCTGAATATCCGTCATACGAACTGTACTCGGGCTCAATTGTTACATTGGGGTGAAGCTTCTGATATTCTTCGATGACCGCCAGTGTTGCTTCGTGCCTTGCGTCGCCGCCCCACCATGAAAAACGAATAGTAACCGGTTCATCACTTGCCGTGCTCTCTGCAGCCTCTTCTGTTGCCGCTTCTTCGGGCTCTGCCGAATCTGCCGCGGGTGCCTCCTGTGCCGGTGCCTCAGCGGGAGCGGCAGCTGTTGCTCCGCAACCTGAAAGAAGACCTGCAACCATCGTAGCCGATACCAAAACAGCTAATAGTCTTTTTCTTTGCATTTTGTTTCCTCCCTTTTTGGTTTGGTGAAATAACCTTTCAGTGATTCAACCATATCATCTTCGAAAAAAACAAAACAGAATTCCCGTTTACAAAAAAGTATCAATGTTTAAGGAATTCTGTCCGGAAGGTTTCATTATTTCAGATTTATTCTCATTTTATGATCTTTGTACATCTTTCGGGATGACAAATCGGATCTCTGTGATGTATCCGGGCTTGCTCCTTATTCTGATCCCGTAGTCACTTCCATAGTGAAGTATAAGCCTTCTGTTTATATTGGTAAGCCCTATGTTCTTTGACGACTTGCTGTTGATCTTCTCATACAGCTGCGCGATCTCTTCTTTTGTCATCCCGGTGCCGTTATCAACGACCGTAAATGAAATGTGATCGCCCCTGTCAAATATCTTGATCTTGACTATGATCCTGCTCTTGGTCTCATCGACGCCGTGCTCGAAACAGTTTTCAAGAACCGGTTGCAGGAGCATGCGGAACACTTTCTGATCAAGCGTTGATTCATCGACTTCAAAATACGGAATGATGGAGTTGTCAAACCGGGCATTCTGTATTTCAAGATATGCCTTCAGGTATTCAAGTTCCATTCTGAGCGTGACTTTTTCCATAGGTTCTGACAGAACGTACTTAACAACGTATGACAGCCCCTGTATCATGTTATGAAGTTCTGAATCCGTCCCGAGCTTTTTGATCGCCTCAAAATCAAGAGTCTGAAGTGTATTGAAGATAAAATGCGGATTGATCTGAAACTGAAGCGCGATCATTTCGGCAAGCTCGCTTTCATGCTGTTTTTCTCTAAGATCCATCTGTATCCGGTTATTGGTCAGATACAACCTTATGATGTTGTTGAGTATGAGCGCGTATTCATCATCCGTTCCCCTGACATGGCTGTCAAGCGCCTCCCCGCGCTCGGCGGCGGAAAAGATATCCACGCACTCTTCTATATATGCGAACGTTCTTTTAGTATTGTAGTACGCCATGATAAAGATCACGGCAAGCTCGGCAACAAGTATCAAAAGGGCGACCGTCAGATAGAACCTGATCTCCTCCATGAGCTGCTCGGAGGAAGTCAGCGATATCTCATACAGGTTCAGATATTCCGAGTAGAGCATGTCCATGTAATAATGACGTCCGGCCACGCTCGTCCATTTGTCGCCTATATCCTCGTTTCCGGCTCTGATCTGACTGCGGATCGTACCGGCAAGCGTCTCCCACTCAACTTTTTCAAGTTCCGGATCGGTTATACAGACAATATCACCATCTGTATTAAACAACATGACCTTCTGATTATCGGATATCAGGACATTTCTCAGAAGCTTTCCGTATTCGCTCTTATCGATGTTGATGACGATCACACCGTCCATGTATGTCATTTTATAGAACAGGCTTATGACCTCGACAGGCTCCGAATATGTGTGTTTCTGGATCCATCTTCTGGTTGTGAAGACACGCTTTTGAGAATCCATTTTTTGATAAAGCTCATGCCAGTCTTTATCGTAATATGTGGAAATGTTTGCGATCTGTCCGGTATCGGATGTCAGAAAACGTTCCCTTCCGTCCAGAGAGATATACACTGAATGAATATAAGAATAGGATGATTCATAACTGTTGAAGAAATACTTGATCATCCTGAATGCACTCAGTTCATTCGGTCTCATTGAAGTGTCATCAAGTATGGTACGAAGTGTCAGGGAAAATGAAGAATTGCTCATAAGGTTATCAAGCTGGTAACCCATGTTATAAACGGAAGCTTCAAGACTGTCCT
>JAILNQ010000109.1 GCA_024691425.1 Lachnospiraceae bacterium | reverse complement strand
GCAGCTTCATTTAATTGTAAGATGTTATCAGACATGGCACTAAACCCCTCCTCGGTTTAATTTTGTGTGGTAACTTAATCTTACCGAGTGGTGATAGACCATGTCTATCTTTTTATGAATTTGCGAAACTTATTTTACGTTATCCCCATATTAAGCGCCTTCTCAAAAATGCCAGAATCATGTAACCGACATAAAAGTCTATATAGTTCCATAACAAAAGGGCGTAAAAAGGACGTAAAATGAAACTACCAACAGGGCTCAGTATCATTACGATTGAATTATAAAGAATTTTTAAGAACCTACTACAACTTCATATTGGTAGATATGTCAGCCATCTAAGCGATGCTTAACATAGCAAGAGCACCATGCTTTTATTTGTGGTATTGGTTTTTGTAACTCATCACAACTATGTGGGGATTATTTGTATTTGACGGTATATGAAGCGTATCAAGAATGTAATATCTTGAAAAGGGGGTATTGAAATGGAGAATAAAGGGATGATCGTTCCTATCGAACATAACTCACATTGACGGTAGAGGAAGCAGCGAAATACAGTAATATCGGACAGAATAATATTAGCAGGCTTCTTAGAGCCCCTTGCCCGTTCGCACTGTATGTGGGAAAAAAATGTGAAACGCAAGGAATTCGAGACTTTTGTGAGCAGAATCAAAGAAATCTGAATAAAGAAAAGAATGAAAATGCCCGGCAGGGGGGCGGGTGAAATTACTATTGAGGGAAAAGAGCTCAAATGTTATAATCTCTTCGGTTATACTGAGCTCTTATTTCTTGCCTTGAAAGGAGCTCATAATGGGAAAAAATCTAAAGAATAAAGAAATTGGAAAGGGGATATCACAGAGAAAAGACGGAAGGTACTCTGCACGGTTTAGAACCCCAGGGACGGCGGAAGGGTGGAAAAGTATTTTGACACACTTCATCAGGCGAGAGATTGGCTAGATATCGCAAAGTATGAGTATTCGCACAACAGGGTTCTTGCACCGTTTTATATGGTTGCGGATGATATTGTTCAGAATGATGCCAGATTACCCGCGTTTTCTGAAATGACGGTCAATGAGTGGTATGATTTCTGGATGAAAAACATCATTCCTGATCTGGCTTGGAATACGAGACGGAATTATAGGGAGAGATATGAGTTTAACGTAAAGCCGGTTATCGGAGACCTTAAGATTACGGAAGTCCGTCCGCTGCATTGCAAAAAGGTCCTGCTTGATATGGAAGAAGATTATGCGGGATCAACAATAAGGCAGACATATATCCAGATGGGAACGATGTTCAAGGCGGCACTTATCAATGGAGTCATCTCCAAGCACCCTATGGATGGTGTTAAGACTACCAAAGCGGTAAGGAGCAAGTCTGATATCAATTATCTTACTATAAGAGAGAAGGGTAAGTTTATCGAGATAGCAAAGAGATCCCGCAACTATGACCAGTACGTTTTACTGCTTGAGACAGGGATCAGACCGAGCGAGCTTATAGGCTTGACGTGGGATGATATCGACTATGACAATAGGACGCTTTCCGTGAACAAGCATCTTGAGTATCGTTATTCAAGGAAGACTTGGGAAGTGGGGTCGCCGAAGACACTCGCCGGATACAGAGTAATTCCTCTTACAGAATGCGCATACGGAATCCTTAGGAAACTGTATAATGCACTGAAGAACAGATATGAATCGCCGGATTTGGATCAGTTGCTTTTTTTACGGATAGAAGAGACGGAGCGGTTCGCTATATTAATATGAAAGAACTTGTTTTCGTTAATGCTCGTACGGGAATACCTACAAAGAATAGCTCGTATAATACTCATATCTATAAGCTGTGCGATAAAGCGGGCATTAAACACTTCTGTATGCATGCACTTAGGCATACATATGCTACAAGAGCTATCGAGCGAGGAGTAAATCCTAAAGCCTTACAGAAGCTTCTTGGCCATGCATCTTTACAGGTCACGATGGACACATATGTTCATGTAACCGACGACTCTATGCTTTTAGCTGTAAGACAGTATGAAGGCAAAGCCTCTAATACTACTTTAGGCGCATAAAAGTAGTTCTTCATCAAAAGGGCGTACAAAGGACGTAAAACCTGGAATGAAAATGCGAGAAAACCCTTAAAATAAGGGAAAGGAGATAAAAAATGAAACTAGGAATCGTCGGACTTCCGAACGTCGGAAAATCCACATTATTCAATTCACTGACGAAGGCAGGTGCCGAATCGGCTAACTATCCGTTCTGCACGATCGACCCTAATGTCGGTGTCGTTACCGTGCCGGATGAGAGGATAAAGCTTCTCGGCAAGCTTTATAATACGAAGAAAGTCACACCCGCCACGATAGAGTTCGTTGATATAGCAGGTCTCGTGAAGGGCGCGTCAAAGGGTGAGGGCCTCGGCAACCAGTTTCTTGCAAATATCAGGGAAGTGGATGCGATAGTCCATGTCGTAAGATGCTTTGATGATCCGAATGTGGTCCATGTTGACGGAACTGTGGATCCGGTCAGGGATATAGAGACGATAAACTTAGAACTCATATTCGCCGATATAGAAGTTCTTGAAAGACGCATAGCGAAGCAGGGGCGCGCGGCCAATAATGATAAGAAGATCGCCGCGGAAGTTGAATTCCTCAAAAAGATCATAAAGCATCTTGAGGACGGAAAGCTTGCGATAAGCTTTGACTGCTCCAACGAGGACGAGGAAGGATGGTTGGCGTCCTATAACCTTCTTACCGGAAAGCCTGTGATTTTCGCGGCGAATGTCGCGGAAGACGATCTGGCCGATGACGGCGCATCGAATGATTATGTTGCAAGGGTAAAGGAATACGCCAAGGAAAGCGGCAGCGAAGTGTTCGTGATCTGTGCGCAGATAGAGCAGGAGATCGCAGAGCTGGATGATGACGAAAAGGCAATGTTCCTTGAAGACCTCGGTCTCAAAGAGTCAGGCCTTGATAAGCTTATAGCGGCCAGTTACAGGATACTTAACCTGATGAGTTTCCTGACCGCGGGCGAAGATGAGTGCAGGGCGTGGACGATAAAGATAGGAACCAAGGCTCCGCAGGCCGCCGGAAAGATCCATACCGATTTCGAAAGAGGCTTCATCAAGGCGGAAGTGGTGAACTATAAGAACCTTCTTGAATGCGGAAGCCTGGCTGCGGCGAGAGAAAAGGGCCTCGTCGGAATGGAAGGAAAGGACTATGTCGTAAAGGACGGGGACGTTATCCTGTTCCGCTTCAACGTATGATGATGATAAAAAACTGATCAGATAGAAAATTTATTTCAATTCAGTTATGCAAAGAGTGCCAAAACAATATCTAGTGGTTTTGGCGCTCTTTTTCTTTTTTGTAGCTCAAGATATGGATGCATTTTAATCCTCCACTTTCTACCACTCGGCGAAAATTCGGCATTTTAACGGACATTTTCTTATTTTTTGGGGTTGATTTTTTACGGTCATGGGGTTAATATGGGGACGTAGTGGTGGAAAGTGGTAGATAGTGGTAGGAAGTAGAAGCCAGATGTTCACAGGAGAGTATAACCATACAATCGATCCGAAAGGGCGCCTGATAGTTCCGGCAAAGTTTCGCGAAGAGCTTGGGGAAACCTTCATGATAACGAACGGAAATGACGGCTGTCTGAACATATATCCGCAAAAGGCGTGGGAAACCTTTCTGGAAAAGCTTCAGCTTCTTACGAATACCGAAAAAAAGAGAAAGATCGTCCGTAGCTTCGTATCCAAGGCAAACAGCGCAGAACTGGACAAACAGGGCAGGATACTCATACCGACCGCGTTAAGGGGATATGCGGGACTGGAAAAAGATGTGGTCCTTGCCGGCGCCATTGACAAGATCGAAGTCTGGGATAAGAAGAGATGGGATGAAGAGACCGACACGGACGATATCGATGCTATCACCGAAAGCCTCGCAGAACTTGGACTTAACATCTGATCCGTACGATAAGGAGGAAGGGCCTTGGGGTTTGATCACAAGCCGGTTCTGCTTCGGGAAACAATTGAGGGGCTCCGCATAAAGCCTGAAGGGACTTACGTGGACGGCACGTTAGGAGGCGGCGGACACTCTGAGAGCATTCTCGAAAAACTCAACGATCAGGGGAGATTGATCGGAATAGACCAGGACGGGGCGGCAGTTGCAGCCGCCGGGGAACGTCTCGCAAGATTCAAAAACGTTACGATAGTGCGTAACAACTACTGCAACATCCTGCAGGTGCTCGGATCGCTCGGGATAGAGAAAGTCGACGGCATACTGCTGGATCTGGGAGTATCATCCTATCAGCTTGATACGCCCGAGAGGGGATTTTCTTATATGAGCGACGCTCCGCTCGACATGAGGATGGACGACCGGAGCGAAATGACGGCGGCAGACATAGTGAACAACTATTCTCAGAGTGATCTCGCAAGGATCATCAGGATTTATGGGGAGGAGAAGTTCGCCGCCAACATCGCGAAGCACATTACGGCTGCCAGGGAAGGCGGTCCAATTAAGACAACAGGAGAGCTTGTCGAAATCATCAAGGCCTCGATCCCGATGAAGGTCCAGAAAGCAATGGGACACCCGGCCAAACAGACATTTCAGGCGATACGCATTGAACTCAACAGGGAACTGACGGTACTGAGCGATACTTTAGAAGAAATGATCGACCTTCTTCTTCCGGGCGGAAGGATAGCAGTGATCACATTCCATTCTCTTGAGGACAGGATAGTCAAGAATATCTTCAGGAATGCCCAGAACCCGTGCACATGCCCGCCGGATTTTCCGGAATGCATATGCGGGCGCAGGTCCAAAGGGATGGCAGTGACGAAAAAGCCGATCGTGCCGACCGAAGAGGAGATGTCGCAGAATCCGAGATCGAAAAGCTCAAAACTTCGGATTTTCGAGAAAATCTGAAAAAAACGGAATATTTTGTAAAAAACTTTGATATTAGACACAAGATATAGTATACTCGGAAAGAAGGTGTTTTAGTGGCAGCAGGAAGAAATGCATATGTTTATGGTAATACTGCAAGAGCCCTTCAACCAGTTGAAAAGGAAATAAGATCACCCAGGAAGCGCAGCACCAAGTCGCGCAAGAACATCGACAGGGATACGGGGATGAATCCCGGGTTCATGCTTTTCATGACTCTGGCAATGGTGCTGACGGGAGTTGTCTGCGTGCAGTACATCCGCCTGCAGTCTTCGCTCACGAATTATGTCGGTCAGATTTCGGCAATGGAGATGGAGCTTCAGGAGCTCCGCGCCGAGAACGATGATTATGAGAGCAGGATAAAAGGCGCGATAGGCTTGGAGAATATAAAGAAGCGCGCCATGGACGAGCTCGGAATGACGTATGCGAGCGATGAACAGATCGTCATATACAACAGCGACGGCACTGATTACGTCAGACAGTTCGTTTCCCTTGAATGAGCGGGTGATCCTCTATATATAAAGGATCGATAAGGTTTTGGCTAAGCGGAATCAACCGAAGAACGGTTTAAATAAATTTACACAGAGAATGTCAAAAAAGCTGGCAGTATTGTTTGTGATGATACTGGTAGCTTTTGCTTTTTTGGGCGCAAGGCTTTTTGTCATAAACAGGGACAACGGCGATAAATACAAGAAGAGAGTGCTTTCACAGCAGGCATACGACAGCATAACGATCCCGGCCAAGCGCGGCGATATCGTCGACAGGAACAATACGAAGATCGCGGTAAGCCAGAAAGTGTATAACGTCTGTATTGACTCTAAGACGCTCAACAAGGATGACGGTGCTTATATCGAAAGCACGCTCACGTCGCTTTTTTCAACACCCGTTGAGTTCAGCTATACGAAGGACGAGCTACGGTCCTACATCATGGCCAATCCCGGAAGCCAGTACAGGATAGTGGCCAAGAAACAGGGCTACGAGGCGGTCAGCGAGATCATGAATATGGTCAACAATCCGTCCATGTACCCGGATTTCAAGGGGGTGTGGCTTGAGGACACATATGTCAGGCAGTATCCTTACAATTCGCTCGCGTGCGACGTCATCGGTTTCGTCCAGGGCGACAATGAGGGCGCATACGGCCTCGAGGAATTCTACAACGACACGCTTGTCGGAACCAACGGCAGGGAGTACGGATACTTAAATGATGATGAGAACCTTGAACGTACCCTGAAACCCGCGCAGGATGGCAAGACATTGGTGACGAGTCTTGACGTCAACATCCAGAGCATCGTCGAGAAGAACATACTGGCATTCAATGAAGAGCACAGGAATGAGGCCAGAGAAGGGGCCGGTTCTTCCAATACCGGTGTCATCATAATGAATCCGAACAACGGGGAAGTGCTTGCTATGGCGAGCTATCCCGTATTTAATCTGAACGATCCGAGAAACACGGATAATCTTCAGGTTGAGGTCGAGCTCGATCCCGAGCAGTTCGGACTGATGAATGGAATACTTGACGGCAACGCGGACCTTGAGAACATGGATGATGCTGAGATCGCGGAGGCCGTCAGAAAGATGGCCGAGGTCGAAAATCAGGATGCCGAAGAAACACCTTCCGAGCCGGCCGAAGAGCAGGCGGAGGAAGAAAGCACTGATACCGGGACCGCTAACATCGACATAAACGTCGGAGGCGATGATGAAGGAAACGCTCCTGCGGATTCCGACGACCCTTATGCAGGCCTTTCGTATGCCGAAGCCTACGACAAGGCATATGAAGAAGCGAAGATGGAAGCACTCAATGCATTATGGAAGAATTTCTGCATAAGCTCGACATACGAGCCCGGATCGACGATGAAACCGTTCACGATGGCTGCCGGTCTTGAAGAAGGAATTCTCAGAGGCGATGAGTCTTATGTCTGCAACGGCGTTACCGAGGTCGGCGGACACCAGATCCACTGCAGCAACCGTCTCGGACATGGTACGCTCACGTTCGCGGGAGCGCTTGAGCAGTCTTGTAACGTTGCGTTCATGAAGATCGGCGGAGTCATCGGCAAGTCCGTGTTCATGAAATATAACCAGATATTCAACTTCGGGCTGAAGACGAACATAGACCTTACCGGTGAGGCGCTCACGAATTCACTTGTTTTCGATATCAATACGATGACTCCTACCGACCTTGCGATAAGCTCGTTCGGTCAGGGATTCAACGTTACTATGATACAGATGGCCGCAGGGTTCTGCAGCCTGATCAACGGCGGATATTACTACAAGCCGCACATTGTCACGAAAATACTCGATTCGGCCGGGGCCACGGTCGAGACCGAGGAGCCGAGGATACTGAAGCAGACCGTGTCCGAGGAGACCAGTAATAAGATAAGAGAGCTCTGCATAGGCGTTGTCGACAACGGAACCGGTAAATCGGCAAGACCGGCGGGATACCGCATCGGCGGCAAGACCGGAACCGCTGAGAAGTATCCGAGAGGAACGCCGAACTACGTTGTATCGTTCATGGCTTTCGCGCCTGCGGATGATCCGCAGCTCGTATGCTATGTAGTAGTTGATGAACCGAACACGCCCAACCAGGCCGTGTCGAAGTACGCAGCGGTCCTGTGCAGGGATATCCTGACAGAAGTTCTTCCTTACATGGGAATTTTCCAGACGGAAGAGCTTACCGAAAAGGAAGCAGAAGAGCTCGCAGAGAAGCAGCAGGAGTTCTCGAAGGGCTCAGCGGCTGAAGAGAATACAGAAGAAGTTACCGGCGAGATAATAGTTGACGCTAACGGCGGCGCTGAGGGACAGAATGAGCAGGGCGAGAACGGCAACAGCAACAGCAACGGAGCGATAACGTTCGTTGATGAGAACGGCAATGAACTTGATGAAGAGGATCAGACCGGAAGAAAGGTTGAGATAGATCCGGCGACGGGATACGCGATAGACCCGACATCCGGAGTGCTTCTCGATCCTTCGACAGGTGCGCCTGTTGATCCGACGGTTACGGATCTTCAGTGAATATATGATCGGGTAATGGGAATGAAGAGTCTAGTCATTGGAAACGGAATAAGCGGGAAAGCCGCGGTAGATCTGTTGAACGCAAAAGGGATAGGTGCAGTCTATTTTGACCTTACCGGTTCTTTTGAAGCATACGATATGCTTGCAGGTGTGCAGGATCCGGAAGAGCTGCAGGTTTTTTCGGGAACGCTTCCGACAACTGCGCTCGAAGGAATAGGAAATGTCATAGTTACCGGCGATATCGCGATGGATGATGCGGTCATAAGGCAGCTGAGGCTCATGGGATTTTCCCTGATAGGAGAAACTGAGCTTGCCGCATCATTTGACCGCGGAAGGATACTTGCCGTGACAGGAACAAAAGGCAAGACGAGCGCTACGGCGCTGCTCGGGAAGATCATAAAGGACAGAACGAGGAACGCTTTTACTGTAGGCGAAGGCATCGGTTCGTATGCCGACGCGGTCTGCTCCACGACGAAGGATTCGGCGACCATAGTGAAAACAACCGCCCGTGATCTTGAACTTACAGACCGCTTCCATCCGGCAGTCTCGGCGATAATAAACATAAAAGTGCCGGGAAGCGCGGAATATGAGTCGATGAACGATTACATGAACGTGAAAGAGCGGATCATGAAAAACCAGACAGAAGACGATCATGTGATCCTTAACTATGATGATGAATTCACAAGGCATATAGGGATGAGGCTTGACGGAAGCCATGATGCGCCGAGGCCGTTCTTCTTTTCGGTAAGCCGTGAGCTGAAGTACGGACTTTTTCTTAAGGGGGAGGACATAATCCTTCGCGACACCTGGGGAGAGCGCACTCTGATGAGGACAGGGGATATCTGCATAGTAGGAAAGCATAATCTCGAGAATGCTTTTGCTGCTATTGCTATGGCATATAAATACGGAATTCCTACTGATCACATCATAAAATCATGCATGGACTTCCGTCCGGTCGCGCACAGGGTCGAGTATGTGGCGACGAAGAACGGTGTCAGATTCTATAACGATTCAAAAGGAACGGATGTGAGCACTGCGATCAACGGAATAAGAGCGATGGACTGCCCGACCTATCTCATAGGCGGCGGTTACGACAGCGGTGCGGATTACGGTGAATGGATAGACTCGTTCGGCGGGAAGGTCAGGAAGCTTGTGCTCATCGGACAGACCCGCGAAAAAATGGCAAGCTGCGCGCAGGACCATGGCTTCTACGATTACATCTATGCTGAGGATTTAGAAGAAGCGGTCAGGATATGCAGATCATGCGCGAATCCGGGGGAAGCGGTGCTTCTTTCGCCCGCATGCGAAGGACGGGGCATGTTCAAGAACTATGAAGAGCGCGGAAACGCGTTCAGGGCAATCGTGGAGAGTTTATGAGCGAACAGGAAAAGCCCAGAAAGAAAAAAACAAAATACTTCTTTGACTATACGATGCTTTTCATCGTAGTTTTCCTCATACTCTTCGGGCTCGTTATGCTTTATTCGACGAGCTCTTATGAGGCGAACGTGAAGTTCGAGGATCCGGCGTTCTATTTCAGGAAACAGGCGATTGCGTCTGCGATAGGGATGGCGGTCATGCTCGGAATGATGTTCCTTGACTATCACAGGGTGCAGAAATATGCCTTCATAGGATATGCCGTATCGCTCGTGCTGATATTCCTGGTCCTTACTCCGCTCGGCTATGAGGCCGGCGGTGCCAGAAGATGGCTGAATCTCGGGATGTCCCTTCAGCCTGCCGAGGTTGCGAAGCTTGCTCTCATCGTTTTCTTCGCGTCGGTTGTGTGCAAGTTCGGGGAAAGGATCAAAGAGAAGAAGGGTTTCCTGATGGTGCTCGGTGCGGCGGTGCCTCATGCCGTTTTCGTCCTGCTGATCACGGAGAATTTAAGCTCGGCCATCATCATATTCGCCATAGTATTCATGATGCTTTTCGTGGCAACACCCCAGTACAAGGAATATATAATAATAGGGGTATCTCTTATACTGGTGGCCGTTGTTGTAGTGCTGCTGGTTAAATATGATGTAATCCCTGCTAGCGTTTCATACAGATTTGCCAGGATAAAGGCATGGCTCGATCCTGAGGCTTTTGCGGCGGATAAAGGCTTCCAGACTCTTCAGGCCCTTTATGCGATCGGTTCCGGCGATTTCTTCGGCAAGGGACTCGGAGAGAGCATACAGAAGCTCGGATATCTTCCCGAGGCGCAGAACGACATGATCTTTTCCATAATATGTGAGGAGCTCGGGCTTTTCGGCGCCATAGCGATCATTCTGCTTTTCGTGCTTCTGATATGGCGCTTCATGGTAATAGCAAACAATGCCCAGGACATGTTCGGCGCGCTTCTTGTCGTCGGAGTCATGGCTCACATATCCATACAGGTCATTCTTAACATAGCAGTTGTTACCAATACTATTCCGAATACCGGTATAACGCTTCCGTTCATAAGCTACGGAGGTTCATCGATAGTTTTCCTGCTTGCCGAAATGGGGCTGGTCCTCAGCGTTTCGAGAAGCATACGCCTGGAGGGATAGCATGCAGTCCGCACTGAATCTGTTCAGGAACAGCAAATTTCTCAGGATTTTGCTCACGGTTGTTATCATACTGGGTGTTATATGCGGAGTTCTCGTTTTCCTCTGGAACCATTATTCAATCACGAGCGTTACGATAACAGGTAATTCGCATTACACGGATGATGAGATAAAGGATATGGTATTTTCCGGGCCGTATTCCTACAATTCGCTCGTTCTTTCGATGATGTACCGCAACAGGAGCATCAAGGATATCCCGTTCATCGAGAAGATGGACGTTGACATAGTAAGCGCAAATTCTGTCAGGATAAACGTCTACGAGAAAGCTGTCGCAGGATATGTCGAGTACCTCATGCACTACATGTACTTCGATAAGGACGGGATCGTTGTGGAAAGCTCGAACAGGATAATGGACGGCATACCGTTCGTCACCGGGCTGTCGTATGACCATGTTGTGCTCCATGAGCCGCTTCCGGTCAAGGATCCGTCCGTTTTCATGACGATACTCAGCGTTACGCAGCTTCTCGGCAAGTATGAGATCGCAACGGACAGGATAGCATTCGATGCCGACGGAAAGATCACTCTCTATTTCGGCAATGCGCGTGTTGCGCTCGGAACGGATGATTTCATCGATGAGAAGATAAACGAGATGCACCTGCTCCTGCCGCAGCTCCAGGGGTATTCCGGGACCCTTCATATGGAGAACTATGTAGGGGAAGAAGTCAATTTCTCGTTCGATATGGATAAGGAAGAAGTTCCGGCCGAAGATACCGGAGAGGAAAATGCCGAAGAAGAAAACGCGGACACCGAAGAAAAAAATTGAATTTTTTCAAAAAAAGTGTTGATAAATTAAATAAATATATATATTATATGTTTGTATGGGTTTACGTAATATTGTTAACGTAACAAATTGTGGTCTGATTTTTGCAATACACAAGAACAATATAATATGAGGGACAGTTCAGTAATTGTAAGGAGGAGTCAGTCGTGCTGGAGATTAAAAACAACGAAGTAGAAGCTGCAGCAAGGATTCTCGTCGTAGGGGTCGGCGGGGCAGGAAACAATGCGGTAAACCGCATGGTTGAGGAAAACATCGCAGGTGTTGAGTTCCTAGGTGTCAATACGGATAGCCAGGCGCTCAAGATGTGCAATTCACACAGACTTCTGCAGATAGGCGAAAAGCTTACGCAGGGACTCGGCGCGGGGGCAGTGCCCGAAATAGGAGAGAAAGCGGCAGAGGAATCTGCCGAGACAATAGCAACGGCGATAAAAGGAGCGCACATGGTTTTCGTCACATGCGGAATGGGCGGCGGAACCGGAACAGGTGCTGCACCTGTCATCGCCAAGATCGCAAAGGAACAGGGAGCGCTCACCGTCGGCATAGTTACGAAGCCTTTCCGTTTTGAGGCAAGGAAGCGTATGGAAAATGCCATCGGCGGCATAGAGAAGCTCAAACAGAATGTAGACACGCTTATCGTTATTCCGAATGATAAGCTTCTTGATATTGTTGACAGAAGGACCAGCATGGCGGATGCTCTCAAGAAGGCAGACGAAGTTCTCCAGCAGGGCGTACGCGGTATCACCGATCTTATCAATGTTCCCTCACTTATAAACCTCGACTTCGCAGATGTCCGCACGGTCATGCAGGATAAGGGCATAGCTCATCTCGGCATCGGAATGGCGAGCGGAGATGACAAGGCGGTTGAAGCCGTCAAGCTCGCCGTTAATTCTCCTCTTCTTGAGACAACGATTCAGGGGGCAAGTGATCTTATCGTTAACATTTCAGGCGATATTTCACTTTATGATGCATATGATGCAGTTGAGTATGTAAGAGACATCACCGGAGATGAGGTCAATCTCATCATGGGTGCGAGAGATGATTCCAGAGATACTGATACTTGTACGGTTACCGTATTCGCAACCGGTATAGATGAAAACGCAGTCAAGGTTCCGGCGGCATCACAGCCTGCCGCAAGGTTCGCAAGAAGACAGCCCGGAATGCAGGGCGTCGGAAACATGCAGCCGCAGGGAATGCCGATGAACGGTCTCGGACAGATGCAGGGAATGCCGCAGATGAACAATATGGGACAGCCCATGTACGGGACACAGATCGGAACGGGTTATCAGCAGCCTATGCAGCAGCCGATGAACAATACGATGGGAATGTCAGGAATGCCCGGCATCAATCCTTCGATGCCTATCGGCCAGAGCGCTCAGCCGGGTATACCGACTCCGTCAGCTCCGACACAGCGTACAGTGAGCTCCTTATCGGGAATATCAAGACCGACAGCTCCGCTTGAGAGCAAGGTTGAAGCAAAGTCGATCAAGATTCCGGATTTTCTTAAGAGCAACAAATAAAAGCAGAGGAGTGAACTTATGAAGTGTCCATTTTGCGGTCATGAAAACACAAGAGTCATAGATAGCCGTCCGGCTGACGATAATAATTCCATAAGACGCCGCAGGGTCTGTGACGAATGCGATAAAAGATTCACCACCTATGAAAAGGTGGAGACTATTCCCATCATAATAATCAAGAAGGATAATAACAGGGAAACGTACGACAGATCCAAGATCGAAGCAGGAATACTCAGGGCATGTCATAAGCGCCCGGTATCTGCCGCCAGGATCAATCAGATAGTTGATGAAGTCGAGACCTCGATATTCTCTTATGAGGACAAAGAGATTCCGAGCAGCATCATCGGCGAGCTGATCATGGGCAAGCTCAAGGATCTTGATGCAGTAGCATATGTAAGGTTCGCATCTGTTTACAGGGAATTCAAGGATGTGAACACGTTCATGGATGAACTTAAGAAAGTCCTGAAGTAATAATAAATGGACGTTTTAAAAGGCTTATGCACTCCGCACCGGCTGGCGCGGAGTGTTTTGTGCAATATAATTTATCCGGGAGGAGATACTAATGATGATCATGAAAAGATTAATGGCACTGGTATGTGCCGCAATGATTCCGGCTGTTGTACTGACAGCATGTTCAGGTGATAAGACGGATTCCTCTTCATCGATTGTTGTCGGTATTCCGCAGGACCTGGAGGACAGCCTCGACCCGCACGAAGCAGTGGCGGCAGGGACCAAGGAAATACTATTCAATATCTATGAAGGACTTCTTAAGCCTGATGAAAACGGGGAACTCGTACCTGCAGTAGCCGAGAGTTACAGCGTTTCTGAAGACGGAATGACGTATTCGTTCAATCTTCGGGATGATGTGAAGTTTCATGACGGCAAGAATGTTACCGCCGAGGATGTTAAGTACAGCATTGAAAAGAGTGCCGGAAAGCTCGGAGGAAATTCACTGATCGGAGCGTTTGACAACATAAACGAAGTCAGCGTGCGCAACAACGATACCGTTGACATCACGCTCAATGAGCCCGATATCGATTTTCCCGCCTATATCGCTAATCTGAATGCGAGCATAATCCCGAAGGATAATGCCAAGCCGGCGGAGAATCCGATAGGAACCGGGCCGTATAAATATGTTTCACGCTCACCCCAGGAAAACATCATACTGAAGAAATTCGACGGATATTGGGGTACCCCTGCTAATATTGAAAACATCACGCTGAAAATCATTCCCAATGCGGATTCGATCGTGATGAACCTTAACGGCGGAGCCGTTGATATGTTCGCCAGGCTTACATCCGCGCAGACACAGCAGCTGAACAGCAATTTCAATATACTCGAAGGCGAGATGAACCTCGTGCAGGCAGTATATCTGAACCATTCCGTTAAACCGTTCGACAATGTGGACGTATGCCGTGCGCTTTCATATGCGGTTGATGTCGACAACATTTTAGAGCTTACGAGTGATAAGAAGGGATTCCCTGTAGGAAGCAGCATGTTCCCTGCGTTCAAGAAATATTACGTGGATCTTTCAGACAGTTATCCTACGGACAAAGAGAAGGCAAAAGAGCTGCTCGCAAAAGCCGGCTATCAGGATGGATTCACGTTCTCGATAACTGTTCCTTCTAACTATCAGCCGCACGTTGAGGCCGCTCAGGTCGTTTCCCAGCAGCTGAAGGATATAGGAGTGAATGCGGAGATCAAGCTTGTGGAGTGGAACACATGGCTTTCGGATGTATACGCCGGAAGACAGTATGAAGCAACGCTTATCGGAGTAGATGCTTCATCCCTTACTGCTACCGCAATGCTTGACAGATTCGTGTCAGGAGCGGACAATAACTTCACGAACTATTCGAACGCTGAATATGATGCGCTTTATGAAAAACTGTACTCCACGCCTACGGATGCGGGACGTACGGAAATCTACAAGGAACTTCAGAAAAATCTTGCTGTCAATGCTGCTAACATATATATTCAGGATATGGCTGAGTTCGTTGCCTTATCCGACAAGTATGAAGGATATGTTTTCTATCCTCTGTATGTTCAGGACTTTGCCAAGATAAAACTGAAAACTCAGTAATATATGAAAACCGTTTTCAAGAAGCTTTTTACTTTTGTTATAACTGTGCTGCTCGTCACCCTTTTTGTGTTCATAGCATTTGAACTCATCCCGGGTGACGCGGCAACGGCAAGGCTTGGTATCAATGCTACTCCCGAGGCTCTATCTGTGCTGCGGGAGGAGCTGGGTCTTACCAGGCCGTTTTTTGTGCGCTATTTTTCGTGGCTGTTCTCATTCTTCTTCGGTGACATGGGGACTTCATATTCATACGGAGTGAGCGTAAGGTCTATGCTCGCATCAAAGCTCCCTATAACGCTTACGCTGACGCTCATGTCTTTTGTGATGGTCGTTGTTCTTTCCATCCCGATAGGCGTGATCACTTCAAAATATGAGGACAGGCCGGCTTCAAAGATCATTGATGTCATAGGACAGCTTACGATGTCGATCCCCCCGTTTTTCCTCGGAATAATAGTCACATATGTGTTCGGGATGATACTGCATCTTTTCGTCCCCGGCGGTTTCGTATCATATAACGTGAACTTCGGTAAATTCCTCGGTTATCTTGTATTCCCGTCGTTTGCGATAGCTCTTCCGAAAGCCGCGATGAGCACAAAGCTTCTTAAAACCTCGATACTGTCCGAAAGGAAGCTTGATTACGTGCGCACGGCTTACAGCCGCGGTAATTCCACAACTGACGTAATGTACAAGCATGTTCTGAAAAACGCGATAATCCCGGTTATTACGTTTCTCGGGATGACTCTTGCTGATATAGTGGCGGGAAGCCTTGTCATCGAGCAGGTATTTTCGATCCCGGGCTACGGAAGGCTCCTCATCACTTCGATATCGAACAGGGATTATGCCGTTGTTCAGGCTATAATCGCCATAATCGCAATGCTTGTAATAATAATAAACCTGATAGTTGATATCCTGTATCAGGTGCTTGACCCGAGACTTCGGGGAAACTGATGATGAAAAAATTAGGATTCAGATTCCGGAAAAATCCCGAGCTGTACATAGGTGCGGCGATCACGGGCATAATGGCGCTCATCATGGTCGCGGGAGTACTGTTCTCGCCTTATGATCCTGATGCCATGGACGCATCGAGCAGGTTCGCGGATCCTTCGTTTGCCCATATACTCGGATGCGATAATTTCGGGCGCGATCTTTTCGCAAGGCTTTCGCTCGGCGGGGCAACGACGCTTTTCATTGCGGTATGCACGGTGCTCATCGGAGTGACTTTCGGGACCATAATAGGGGCGCTCACGGGATACTACGGAGGCGCGGTGGATGAGATACTTATGCGTTTCAATGATGCCGTGCTCGCATTTCCGAGCATACTGCTCGCGCTTGTATTCATAAGCGTTTTCGGAAGCGGAACGTGGAAAGTCATTATATCGCTGGGAATTGTGTTCGTTCCGAGTTTTGCAAGGATAGTCAGATCCGAGTTCATGAGGTGCAAGAACCTCGACTATGTCAGGTCCGCAAGACTCATGGGTGCAAAGGATATCAGGATCATGTTTGTCCATATTCTGCCGAACACCGTGCCTGTCGTGCTTTCATCGGCAGTTATAGGGTTCAACAATGCGGTGCTTGCCGAGGCAGGCATGAGCTTTTTAGGGATAGGTGTCCAGCCTCCCGCATCATCGCTCGGCAGAATGCTTTCCGATGCGCAGGCGTTCCTTTTCTCTGAACCATCATATGCGATAATCACCGGTGCTTCGATCGCGATCATAGTGCTCGGTTTTTCACTTTTAGGAGACGGACTTAAGAAAAATGCTTGAAGTAACAGACCTTCACATTGAAATAGAGGATTCGCTCATTCCCGAGACTGTCGTGCATGATTTCGACATCACGGTCTCGCCGGGTGAGATAGTCGGCATAGTGGGAGAGTCGGGTTCCGGCAAATCCATGTCGGCCCATGCCATTGCGGGGCTTCTGTCGCGTAAGGACATGAAGAAGAAGGGAAGCATCATGTTCGAGGGCGAGGAGCTTCTGTCGATGCCCAGATCACGTCTTCGTGACATACAGGGCGATGATATCGCCGTTGTGTTCCAGGAGCCGATGACGAGCCTCAATCCTGTAAAGACGATAGGGTGGCAGGTTGAGGAAGCGCAGAGGATCCACGGGAATATGAGCGACGAAGAGCTTAGGGATGCGGCCATAAGAATGCTGCGTGATGTGGAAATCGATGAGCCTGAGCGCGTGTATTATAAATACCCGCATGAGCTTTCAGGCGGAATGAGGCAGCGTGTTATGATCGCGGCCGCACTCATATGTAATCCTAAGCTTCTTATAGCCGATGAGCCGACAACGGCTCTTGATGTCACCATCCAGGCGCAGATAATCGAGCTCCTTAAAAGGATCAACAAGGAGAAGGGGACGGCGATTCTTTTCATATCACATGACCTCGGCCTTGTGCGGACGCTCTGCAGCCGTGTCGTCGTAATGAATAAAGGAAGGATCACAGAGAGCGGGACGGTTGAAGAGGTGTTCAATCATCCGAGGGAGGAGTATACGAAACAGCTCATATCGGCCATTCCCAAATTCCGCAAGATAGCCGAAGCCTCTCCTGTACCTGACAGAAAGCCGATTCTTGAAGTTCAGAACGTAAGCGCAAGATATAAGAAGATAACCGGATATTTCAATCCCGGTGCGAAACAGCGTCTGGTCGTGAAGAATGCTTCATTTACAATGTATGAAGGCGAGATAATCGGCCTTGTTGGCGAGAGCGGATGCGGAAAGACGACTCTGGGCAAAACCATCCTCGGAATGCTCGATGACACCGACGGAAAGATAGTGCATTACTCGGAAATGCCACAGATGATATTCCAGGATCCGTACGGCTCGCTCAATCCGACAAAGACGGTCGGATGGATACTTGAGGAGCCGCTCAGGATAAAGGGCGGATATTCTGAAAAGGAACGTTCGGGCAAGGCGCGTGAGATGCTGAGCCTCGTCGGGCTTGATGAAACATATATGAAAAGAAAGCCTGATGCCTTGTCAGGAGGCCAGAGGCAGCGTGTGTGCATAGCGCTCGCGCTCATGCTCGGTCCGAAGCTGATAATCGCGGATGAGCCTGTCTCTGCGCTCGACGTGACAGTGCAGGAGCAGGTTATAAACCTTCTTATAAAGGTCAACAGGGAACTCGGAGTCGCCATACTGTTCATTTCGCACGATCTGAAGGTGGTTTATGAACTCTGCTCGAGGATAATTGTCATGAAGTCGGGTGAGATCGTGGAGCAGGGAACTGACGAGGAAATTTACAACAATCCGCAGCATCCTTATACGAAACAGCTGTTATTGAGCGCCGGATATACCGAAGTTACGCAACCTGACGGAATATGAAGGATTTTTGATAAAAGGTATTAACTTTTTGATAGAAATGTCGATATTATTATTGCAAACAACAATATATGTGATATAATTTCACTGTATCGGTTATGTTAACCATACGATACAGGGGAGAGGGTAAATAAAAATGTTACAGGGAATCGACAATTTTCAGGTAAATCAATATAGTTCATATAACAGGATACAGACCGAGCTTAACAGGGATGAGCAGCTCCGCAAACTCGGCGAACAGTCTCAGGCTCCGGTAGAAGAGAAGAAGCAGGAATCCAAGGATCTCGACCTCCGTCTTGACGACATACGTCCCAGGACCAATGCCAGCCTCGAGGATATATCCTTAAGCCTTTCCGATAACGGATCTTTCGAGATGAAGGGACGCGATTCGGATCTCGGATCTCTCGATATGGAAAAAGCCATTTCCGATATGCAGAAGGATCAGGCACTCATGCAGTATCAGTACTTCGTAGGCGATACGAACATAGCAGCTAACGAAGACGGAGTAGTGATCGCAAAATAATTACAGACCGCTTATCAAGACCTCTTGCTTTTTGCAGGAGGTTTTTTTATACTCTTTTTCATGAGCAGAGAAAAGAAAAGAGAACTCCTTGCCTGCCTCGGACTCATCTTCGTTACGATATGCTGGGGACTGGGCTTTGTGTTCGTAAAATCATCCGTTGACGATATGCCGCCGCTGTACCTTCTTGGATTCAGATTCTTTACAGCAGGTGTTATTTTAGGTATTGTCTTCATCAGGAAGGTCATAAGGTCATCCCGCAAGCTTATACTGCATGGTACAATAATAGGCGTTACATTATTCATTGCCATGCTTTTCCAGACTTACGGATGCAAATTCACCACCGCAGGGAAGAATGCATTTCTTACGACGATATATGTCATTCTCGTTCCGTTCATGCACTTTGCCGTGAACTCTGTCCGCCCGAGGGTCCGCTATGTAATAGCGGCTGTTATCGGATTCTGGGGCATAGGCCTCATTTCTCTTTCCGAAACATTAACAATAGGCGTCGGCGATACGCTCACTCTCATATGCGGCTTTTTCTATGCGCTGCAGATCGTTCTGATCGCGAGGTATGCAAAGGATGATGATCCTGTACTCATAGTCATATGGGAGTTTCTGATAACAGGTATTATGTCTTTCGCATCGGCTCCTTTCGTATCAGGTCCGCTGACGGCGGATATGCTGACAAAAGATTCCGTATCGGGAATTCTGTTTCTCATATTCTTTGCCACGATAATGGGTTTCGGACTTCAGGTAGTATGCCAGAAATACGCACCGCCTGCTCCTGCGGCTATAATAATGGGGATGGAGGCTGTTTTCGGTGCCGTCGCCTCGTATATTCTGCTCGATGAGACGATGACCGCAAAGATGATAACAGGCTGCGTCATGATGATAGCCGCCATGATATTGGTCGAGATAGATATCACGGGTTACTTTTACCCCGACGAATACCTTGACAGCGCATACGACATTGACTATGACCGTCTTTATGATGAAGGCGTGCGCGGAATCATATTCGATATTGACAATACGCTCGTCATGCACGGCTGCCCGCCGGATGAAAGGTCGGTTTCGCTTCTTACAAAGCTTGAGGAAAAAGGTTTTTCGATCCTCTTCCTGTCCAATAATGACGAGGAGCGGGTGAGGAGCTTCAGGGACGGAAGCGTACCTTCCGCCTGCTACCTGCATAAGGCCGCGAAACCGCTTAAAAGCGGATACGAACAGGCGCTGCTCATCATGGGGACGGATAAAAAAACAACAGTTTTTGTCGGGGATCAGCTGTTCACTGACGTGTGGGGCGCCAAAAGGAGCGGGATAAGGAACATATTGGTCAAGCCTATCCACCCGAAAGAGGAGATTCAGATCGTTCTAAAAAGGATACCCGAGAAGATCGTTCTTTCCTCATACAGACGCGCGGGACTCAACAGAAAGGAACATGCCCGAAAAAACAGTTGAATTATTGATGGCTGTAATGTAAACTATTGAAGAATCTTTAAGGACAATCATATAATTCATTCAAGGAGGAGTATCAGATGGTCTCAGCTGGTGATTTCAGGAACGGAATTACTGTTGAAATCGACGGTCAGATTTTTCAGATCATAGAGTTTCAGCATGTAAAGCCGGGAAAAGGCGCAGCCTTTGTCAGAACTAAATTAAAGAATATTGTGAACGGCGGTGTCGTTGAGAGATCCTTCCGTCCTACGGAGAAATTCCCTCAGGCACGTATCGATAGAAAAGACATGCAGTATCTGTATAATGATGGAGATCTTTTCTACTTCATGGATACTGAAAGCTTCGAGCAGATCGCTCTTAACGGTGATACTGTAGGTGATGCTCTTAAGTTCGTTAAGGAAAACGAGATGGTCAAGGTATGCGGACATAACGGAAACGTGTTCGCGATCGAGCCTCCTCTTTTTGTTGAGCTTGAGATCACAGATACCGAGCCCGGTTTCAAGGGCGATACGGCTACAGGCGCTACGAAGCCTGCAACGGTCGAGACCGGAGCGAATGTCAATGTTCCTCTCTTCGTTGATCTCGGAGATAAGATCAAGATCGATACGAGAACCGGAGAATATTTATCAAGAGTTTAGTCAGGAGACAGAGGGCTGCGTATGCAGCCCTTTTTTTGTGCCCATAACCGGATAGTCCTGATAATCGCCTTGGATTATTTTTTCAAAGGAGATATGAATGGATTATATGGAATTTTTGGACTCAGTCCGTGACTATATCAATGAGACGGCGGCCGAAGTGACAGTTTCGGTGCATACGGCGCTTAAGAACAACGGAGTCAGGCTTTGTGGCCTGTCATTCAGCAGGGAAGGCTACAATGCCTCGCCCACAGTCTACATGGAAAACTACTATGAAGAATATCAGAACGGAACTAAAGTCAGCGAGATAGGAGACAGGCTCTTATCGATCTATTATGAGAATGATCTTGCGGTAAGGCTCGACATGTCGTTCTTCGATGAATTTGAATCGGTGAAGGACAGGCTTTACATCAAGCTCATCAACAGGAAGAAGAACACAGAGTTCTTAAAGGAGGTTCCTTACGAGGTGTTCTTAGATCTTGCGATCGTTCCTTATGTGAGGGTTTATGATAAGAGAATAGGAAACGGGCTCATCATGGTCAGGAACGAGCATCTGAAGCTATGGAAGAAGGATGCGAAGACTGTCATTGATGCGGCGAAGAAGAATACGCACGATCATGAGAGTTTCACCCTGAAACACATTATGGATGTGCTTGCATCCATGGGAAACCGGCCGGATTTCGCGGACGGCGATGAAAGGGATTTTCCGATGTATGTTGCAACGAACAAAAGGATGACGAACGGTGCGGCGGTTCTTGTGATGAACGACAAGCTCAAGGAATTCGCGCAGGTTCTGGGCGGAGATTACTATGTCATTCCCAGTTCGGTGCACGAGCTCATCCTTCTCGGAAAGACGGATAGCTGCCCGGACAATATCGACCGCATGATAAGAGAAGTAAATGATACGCAGCTAGGCCGCGATGACGTTCTTTCAGACCATGCTTATTTGTATTCGAGGGATGATGAAGTCTTGATATTCTAAATCCCCTATGGTATAGTAAGCTATGTGTGAAATTGGGAGTTTATGCGATTTTTGTCATAGTTTTTGAAGCATGCTCTTCAATATGCACTCGTAGCTCAGTGGATAGAGCAGCGGTTTCCGGTGCCGCGTGTCGGGGGTTCGAATCCTCTCGGGTGCAGTGCTTTATCTGCTGACAGATTGTTCAAAGAGGTTGGATTTATGGCTAAAAGAGGGTTTAATCAATATATGTCGAGGCACTACCGCTATTTCATCATAGGCGGTCTGTTCATAGTGCTTCTTGTCGTGCTTATAATAGTATGGAGCAGGAGCTCGAAGAGAAGAGCGGAAGAAGAGGAGAATGCGTCCACGATCCCTGAACTGGAGACTACGGTTGAAGTTCCGAAGGACAGATATGAGGAGAATGCATATCAGGATGTCAATTCGCTCGTTTCTTCATATCTCGGAGCGATGAGCACCGGCGACACGGAGACTATGGCTTCTCTTTCATCCTCACTCTCTGATGACATGAAGGCATTTTATGAGGCTCAGGCTAAATACGTCGGTAACTACACCAACTTCAATGTTTATACGAAAGCGGGTCCGGCGGACAATTCATATTTCCTGCTCGCAACATATGATCTTTTAATAAGCGGACAGTCAACACCGCTTCCGGCGCTTATTTCGCTTTATGTGTGCAGGAATGATTCAGGTGCTTTATACATCAATTCGGAGAGCCTTACGGCCGATGAAGAAGCATACATTCTTGAGCTTGTTGCACAGAAGGATTTTGCAGAGCTCATAAATGATGTTGAACTTGAATACAACTCAGCTCTTGAATCGGATGCGTCGCTCGCTGCTGCGGCTAATGCCCTTAAGGATGAGATAAACAAGGACGCTCAGGAGATACTCGTTGCCAAGCAGCAGAAGGATCTCGAAGATGCGGCCGAAGCAGAAGCGCAGGCACAGGCAGAAGCACAGGCGGCATCCGCAAGTCAGGTTAAGTGTACGAGCGAGAATGTTAATATCCGTGCATCGGCAAGCACAGAAGCCGAAAGCCTCGGTAAGACGAAAGCCGGAGACATCTACACAAGATACGAGAAGATGGAGAACGGCTGGAGCAAGATCGATTACAACGGCAAAGAAGCTTACATAAAGAGCGATTTCCTTGAGCCTGTTGAAGACAAGTCATCTGACAGCTCATCTTCAGAAAACAAGGAATCATCAGTTTCAAAGAAGAAGCCGGGCGACAAGATAACCGTCAAGGAAAACGTGAACGTGCGCAAGTCCGCGAGTGAAACCGGAGAAAAGATCAGCACTGCCTATCGCGGAGAGCAGTTTGAGCTCGTTGAGCTCACAAACGGCTGGTGCAAGATCAAATACAAAGGCGAGGAAGCATTCGTCAAGGCGGATTACGTTGAATAAGCCCGAGATATGAAGTTTGCGCTGATCAAGCCCCGTAAACATCGGTTTATGGGGCTTTACTATAAAGAAACGGATATGATATGAGCGAAGGAAAAAGAATAAACAAATACCTTGCCGAAGCCGGGGTCTGCTCGAGGCGTGAAGCGGATAAGCTGGTCGAAGCCGGAGACGTCACTATAAACGGGAAGCCGGCCGAGAACGGCTCTAAAGTATATGACGGAGATGAAGTTGCGGTAAAAGGCAAGAAACTGAAAGGCGCCGAGAGGAAGGTCTATCTTGCGTTCTACAAGCCCGTAGGTCTTGTCTGCACGGCCGATAAGTCCGAAGAGAACAACGTGATGGATTTCATCGACTATCCTGTCAGGGTCACATACTGCGGAAGACTCGACAAAGATTCTGAAGGCCTGCTCCTTCTGTCGAACGACGGAGATTTCATGCAGTCGCTGATGAGGGGCGCGAACGGCCATGAGCGCGAGTATGTCGTGAGAGTGGACAAACCGCTAACGGACAGTTTCATTTCTGCTATGGAAAAGGGGATATTCCTGCCCGAGCTCAACGTTACGACGAAAAAGAGCAAGGTCAGGAAGGTTTCCGATGTCACGTTCACGATCACGCTGAGGCAGGGACTCAACAGGCAGATCAGAAGGATGTGCCGCGCATATGATTACCATGTCAGATTTTTGAAAAGGGTCAGGATAGAGAACATCCAGCTCGGCGACATGGATCCGGGTTCGTACAGGGAGCTTGAGAAGGATGAGCTCGCAGAGCTTAAAAGGAGAGTATATGGAAAAGACAGACAGAATACATGAGCTTGTCGATCTTCTGAACAGAGCCTCGCGGGCATATTATGCCGAGGATACTGAGATAATGAGCAATCTCGAGTATGACCGGCTGTATGATGAACTCGCCCTGCTCGAGAAGGAAACGGGCGTTATACTTTCTGACAGCCCGACTCAGTCCGTTGGGTATGAGGCTGCGAAGGAGCTTCCGAAGGAAAGACATGCTTCGCCTATGCTGTCTCTCGATAAGACGAAGGACCGTGAAGCGCTCGCTGCTTGGCTTAACGGGCAGGAGGGCCTGCTTTCATGGAAACTTGACGGTCTCACGATCGTTCTTACGTACGAAGGCGGGAAGCTTGCAAAAGCGGTAACGCGCGGAAACGGTGAAGTAGGGGAGGTTATAACGGCAAATGCGAAGACGTTCGTCAACCTTCCGTTATCGATTCCCTTTACGGGAACGCTGGTGCTGCGCGGTGAAGCGGTCATTGGATACAGTGATTTTGAAAAGATAAATGCGTCTATCGCAGAGGCTGAAAGCAAGTACAAGAATCCGAGAAATCTGTGTTCGGGCTCCGTAAGGCAGCTGAACAGCCGTATAACTGCAGAACGCCATGTGCGATTTTTCGCATTCAGCCTTGTTTCGGCACAAGATACAGACTTCGGAAATGAACGTTCACAGCAGCTCGAGTTCCTGAAGAAGCAGGGGTTTGAGGTCGTAGAGTTCTATCCGGTAACGCAAGGCGACATAGCTGAACGCATAGAATACTTCGCGAAGAAGATAGAGACATACGATATTCCGTCGGACGGTCTGGTGCTGACGCTCAATGATCTTGCTTATGCCCGGTCGCTCGGCCGGACCGCGAAATTCCCCCGCGATTCCATAGCGTTCAAATGGGCTGACGAGCAGAGGGAAACGAAGCTTCTTGAGATCGAATGGAGCCCCTCGCGTACCGGACTCATCAATCCGGTTGCTATATTCGAGCCCGTGGAGCTTGAGGGAACGACAGTATCAAGAGCTAGCGTTCATAACCTGTCTCTTATTGAGTCGCTGCAGCTCGGAATAGGTGATAGCATAACCGTTTACAAGGCGAACATGATCATCCCGCAGATTGCCGACAATCTGACAAGAAGCGGAAAACTGGACATACCTTCTAACTGTCCTGCATGCGGCGCCCGGACGGAGATAATGAATGATAACGGCACGAAGACGCTCGTGTGTCCGAATAAGGACTGCAGCGCCAAGATGATCAAGAGCTTCACGCTGTTCGTAAGCCGCGACGCGATGCAGATAGACGGCATGAGCGAGGCTACGCTTGAAAAGCTTATCGGACACGGAATGATACGCGAATATGCCGATATTTACGATCTTGAGCGGTACCGTAAAGAGATATGCGCTATGGACGGCTTCGGGGAAAAATCATTCGAGAACATGCAGATGAGCATAGAGAACAGCCGGAACACCGATGCAGTCCGTGTTCTGTACAGTTTAGGAATACTGAATGTCGGACTGTCGAATGCCAAAGTTCTGTGCCGTTTCTTCGGATATGATATCGATGCCATAAGAAATGCCGATGTTGATACGCTTTCATCGATAGAGGGAATAGGTGATGTGATCGCCGGAAATATCGTGGCATATTTTTCGGATGAGAAGAACAACGAAAAACTTGACCGTCTGCTTTCGCACCTTAACGTCATCAAGCCGGAACAGACAGAGGACGCGAGCAAGCTTGAGGGAATGACTTTCGTTATTACGGGTTCGCTGAACAGATACGCAAGCCGCAGCGAACTGAAGGACATCATTGAGAAGATGGGCGGAAAAGTAGCAGGTTCAGTCAGCAATAACACTTCCTGCCTCATCAACAATGATGCTGCATCGAATTCGGCAAAGAACAAAAAGGCAAGGGAACTGGGGATCAAGGTGCTCACGGAGGATGAGTTCATAAGCACCTACCTGGAAAATAATTGATAAAGGAGCCAAAAAATGCCTATTAAAATACAGGATTCACTGCCTGCGCAGGCGATACTTGAGAATGAGAATATTTTCGTTATGACGGAATACAGGGCGATGCACCAGGATATCCGTCCGCTCCGGGTTCTCATACTCAATCTGATGCCTACGAAGGAAGTGACTGAAACGCAGCTTCTCCGTAAGCTGTCGAATTCGCCGCTCCAGGTGAACATCGAGCTTCTTCAGACAGCTAGCTACACGCCGACGCATGTTGATTCGACTCACCTTGAAAGCTTCTATACGACTTTCGACAAAGTCAAGGACCAGAAGTTCGACGGAATGATCATCACCGGCGCGCCGCTCGAGCATGTAGAATATGAGGATGTCGCATACTGGGACGAGCTCTGCACGATAATGAAATGGTCCGAAAAACATGTGCACTGCACTTACTATCTGTGCTGGGGCGCATATGCCGCACTCTATTATTTCTATGGAATGAAGCATGAGTTTTATGACGAGAAGCTCTCCGGCATATACTCCCACAGGGTGCTGAAACCGACATCGCCGCTTTTCCGCGGCTTTGATGACATATTCTATGCGCCTCAGTCGCGCGAGATATATGTTACGCGCGAGCAGATACTTTCCGTTCCCGGGCTTGAGCTTATGGCCGATTCGGATGAAGCGGGCGTTACGATAGTCAAGACCGAGGATTCAAGGAAGTTCTTTGTCACCTGCCATGCCGAGTATGATGCCGATACGCTTGCGAACGAGTACTTCAGGGATCTTGACAGAGGACTTGATCCGCATATTCCGAGGAACTATTTTCCGGATGATGATCCCAAAAAGGCTCCGATCGTCAACTGGCGATCGACGGGGCAGCTCCTGTACACGAACTGGCTGAATTATTACGTTTATCAGTCGACACCGTATGACGTCGATTCGATCGGCAGTGAAACGGATAAGAATGACGCATGAACAGCTGATCCGCTCTGCTTGAGAAGGCGGGGCCCATATGATAGAATTATTTACAGGTTCTATATGTATTATCAGAGTGAATGTATAATGTTATCTAAAAGGAGGGTACTGAAATGGAAATGAAGTTTTATCGTTGCGCTCACTGCGGACAGATCATCGCGATCGTTAAGGCAACAGGAGTGCCTGTAATGTGCTGCGGCGAGGCTATGCAGGAGATCGTCCCCGGGACGACGGATGCCGCTGTTGAGAAGCATGTTCCCGTTTATGAAGTGAACGGAAATAAGGTTACTGTAACAGTAGGTTCTGTTGAGCATCCGATGCTTGACGAGCATTACATCGAGTGGATCGCCCTCGAGACGAAGATGGGCAATCAGAGAAAGGCCCTTAAACCGGGTGAGGCACCTTCTGCCTGCTTTTCAATATGTGACGGAGATGAAGTTGTTGCCGTATATGAGTACTGCAATCTTCATGGTCTCTGGAAAGCTTAACGTGAACTGAACTGATAAAAAGGAGAAAAATCATGGGAAACAAATATGCCGGAACACAGACGGAAAAGAACCTTGAGGTTGCTTTCGCAGGCGAGTCACAGGCAAGGAACAAATACACATACTTCGCATCTAAAGCCAAGAAGGAAGGCTTTGAGCAGATAGCGGCACTGTTCCTTAAGACCGCAGATAACGAGAAAGAGCATGCAAAGATGTGGTTCAAGGAGCTCGAGGGGATCGGATCTACAGCAGAGAATCTTGCTGCCGCAGCAGACGGCGAGAACTACGAGTGGACCGATATGTACGAAGGTTTTGCCAAGACCGCAGAAGAGGAAGGCTTTCCGGAACTTGCCGAGAAATTCAGAGGCGTTGCTGCGATAGAGAAGCATCACGAGGAGAGATACCGTGCGCTTCTTCACAATGTTGAAGCACAGGAAGTATTCAAGAAGAGCGAGGTCAAGGTATGGGAGTGCAGGAACTGCGGACATATCGTTGTCGGCACGAACGCGCCTGATATCTGTCCTGTATGCGCGCATCCTCAGAGCTATTTTGAAGTCAGCGCCGAAAACTATTGATATGGATGGCCAGAAGATGAAAAAACTTGAAGACTATGTACTCAGCATACCTGATTTTCCTGAAGAGGGAATCATTTTCAGGGATATTACGACAGTGCTTGAAGATGCAGACGGATTTGCGCTGGCTGTAGACAGTTATAAGGAACTGCTGAAAGACGTCGATTTTGATGTTATTGTCGGCGTTGAGTCAAGAGGCTTCGTATTCGGGGCGGCGCTTGCGAACATGCTCCATAAGCCGCTCATTCTCGCGCGCAAGCCAGGCAAGCTTCCGAGAGAGACGATCTCACAGGATTATGAGCTCGAATACGGAAAAGATTCGATCGAGATGCATACCGATTCGATAAAAAGCGGCCAGAGAGCAGTCATCATAGATGACCTCATTGCAACAGGCGGAACTGTTGAGGCCGTTGCAAAACTTGTTGAAAGGCTCGGAGGTTCTGTTGCAGCGATCGCGTTCATGATCGAGCTTGCCGGACTTAACGGCAGAAAGAGACTTGAAGGCTATGATATCAGATCAGCGATAGTCTATGAAGGAAAGTAAGATCGATCGTCAGAACTTCGCATAGATGAATGCGCCGCTTCCGAAGTAGGCGAACATCGCCGTCGCGATGATCATGATGCAGAAAATCACGCGGCCGTATAATTTTGAAAGCGGAAGAGGACGGATAGGATCATTTCCGTCAGAATATTTCACGCCGATAAGCTGTACAACAAGAAGCGCGGCAGCGAAGATGAACGTGTAGACGTAATAATATGATGCGCCCGCGCTGAACGTGATGATCCGTAAGAATACGGTCCATGCGTCCTTTATCGGAAGGCGGAACGGAATCCACAGGAAACTGACGAAAAGAAAATTCAGTATTGATGAGAAGATGCCGACGGCCGGACCGGAGGCATCTTTTTTCATGCCTTTGGTAAACAGTCTGTGTACGACCTGACCGAGCCCATGGAGCATGCCCCATACGAAGAAATTGAACGTTGAACCGTGCCAAAGACCGCTTACAGCCATGACTATGAATATGTTCAGATAAGTGCGCATTTTTCCTTTACGGCTTCCCCCTAGCGGGATATAGACGTAATCTTTTAGCCACGAGGAAAGGCTTATGTGCCACCTTCTCCAGAATTCCGAAGGATTTTTTGCTATGTATGGAAGATTGAAGTTCTTCGTGATGTCATATCCGATAAGTTCGGCCGCGCCGAACGCCATGAATGAATAGCCTGCAAAATCGAACAGGAGCTGAAGCGTATAGCCTATAGAAGCCATGAACAGAGAAGGACCGCTATAGACGAGCGGCGCTGAGTAAACGCTGTTGACGGAAACTGCGATGCGGTCAGCCATTGCAAGTTTCATGAAGGCGCCTATGACGATCATCCATGCCGCTTCCTCACATCTTTCGCGCGTGAGCTTCTTTCGGGAAGAGAACTGAGGAATAAGCTCCTTTGCCTTCATTATCGGACCGGAGATCACAGTAGGAAAGAAAGTTATGTAAACTAAAACATGAAGAACGGAAGGAAGCTCGCCAAATTCATCCCTCTGAACATCGGCGAGAAAGCTTATTGCCATGAGCATGTAGAAAGACATGCCAACCGGAAGAGAAAGAGCCGATGAGTACTTGAAGAGGCATAGTACAGCTATCTGCACCGCTATGAAAGCAAGGCATATCGGCTTCGTGTTCTTTGCGGGTGATTTTCGCTTTAACGAGAAGATGATCCTGCCGCCTAAATATGTCAGAAGAGAAAGCCCGATAAGAACTGGAAGAGCGCGCAGATCAAGAAAAGCGTAAAATATGAGGTTTGCGATAAGAAGCAGAATGAGATGCAAGTTCATCTGATCACCTTCGCCAGTTCCTCGGCCATCATCTCATGGGCTTTCCGGTTGACGTGGCCGTCACCCATTGTAGTGTTGCTAAAGCCGTACGGGATTATATGTTCTTCTTCATATGCCTGCATGAATCTGCCGGTCATATCGACAAAATCAATGTTATAGTCGCTGCAGACCCTGCGGTAGTATTCCTCCGCACCGTTCGACATCGCCGTCATGGTGCCGTCGGCCTCAAGCTTAACGGCCGGGTGATAGAGTATTATCACCTGTTTGTCCGTTTTAGAGCGTATGAATTCCATGAGAGCGCACAAAGCATCTTCGAAACCGCCATCGTATTCAGATTGCCAGAAGTCAGGATCCAGGATATCGGTTCCGTCCCCCGCGCTCTTTTTTGAGTCTTCATATGTGTAATACTGCTTACGGAGAAGGCGCAGAAGAGGAAGCGACTGTTTGGCTTTTATGACAAGCTTATCCCGGGTGCTGAGTGAAGAGACGATGGAATCTGCCGTCTCGTCAGGATCATAGCCGGCCTGTGCCATTGAGTCATAAAGCGCTTTGGTATCATATGCGAGCGAGTCAGTCTCGATTATTATTCCTTTCGCATCAGGGAATTCGCCGAGTATTCCGTCGAGATGCTGCAGAACAACTGAAAAATAGTTGCCGCTTCTTCCTATATTTATGACGTGAAGCTTGCCGTCATCATACAGCATGTCATTGAGCAGGTCACTGTAGCGCAGTCTTTCCGGGATGAACAGGCCTTCTGTATGAGATGCGCCCGCAACTACATAATATTCATCTGAGCGCTCCAGGTTGCGGTTCACATAGCCGTACTGATCTATTGTTGCAGCACAGTATCCCTCAAGACCGTAAACACCGCGGCTTCCGGGAAGAAGGAAGCCTGTCGTGGAACCTTGTGTTCTCGGAAGTTCGTGACACGGATAATAGAATGCAAAACAGGAAAGATTGCATATGAATGCGGCGATAAAAAGCGCCGCGATCCATCCTGACAGTGTTCTGATGTGGCTGAAAATCGTCTGCATGAGGTATATTTTACTTTTTTTCGGCTTGCGTTTCAATGAAATATAAAAAATCACTTGAATACAGAGTGATTAAGTTCTATTATATAGTAGGTTGAGTGAACGGAAAATCAATATATAGTGTATATATGAGAGGGAGATCACATGAGCAAGAGCGAGACACTTTCTGCCCTTCTTCCTTTATTTACCAGATATTACAATGTAGATACCGAAAATGCCGAGCCGCCTTTTGTTGCCGAGGCTGTTTTCAGTTCCCATAATGAGCAGTATTATCTCATTAAAGCGGCAAAAGTTGCGGATATAAATATGTACGAATATGTATATTTCGCAGAGTGTGACACGCTCGGAGCCGATGACTTGCGCTATCTTGATGAGACGGCGTGGGAGAGAGGTTTAGCTAAGGTGACTCCGGAAACAGGTCACAGAAGTTCGGATGTCACGCTCATTATTGTTGCGGATACTATAGAGGACGATACAAAGAAAAAGATCAGGAAGATGCGCCATTACAAAAGCTACAAATGGGGCATGCACGGGTGGAGCAACTACAGATTGGTTGCAATCGAGTGCTCTTCGGGCAAGGCTTTTTACAACCACCAGGGCCAGAGCCTTAAGAAACTCGTTAGCAATATATTGTAAAGATAATAAAGGGAGGAGAGAAACATGACAGCATTACTTATTATCATTGCAGCTATCATTCTGCTTGTCATCGGCTATATCTATTATGGCTCCTGGCTTGCAAAGCAGTGGGGAATTGACCCTGCAAAGAAAACCCCGGCTGTAGAAATGGAGGATGGTGTTGACTATGTTGCTGCAAAACCTGCAGTTCTCATGGGCCATCATTTTTCATCGATCGCAGGTGCCGGTCCTATCAACGGACCTATTCAGGCGGCAGTATTCGGATGGCTTCCCGTATTTCTCTGGTGTATTATCGGTGGTATATTCTTCGGAGGATTACAGGATTTCGGATCGCTCTTCGCATCCATCAGACATGAAGGAAAATCAGTCGGTGAGATCATCAAGGAT
>JAILNQ010000071.1 GCA_024691425.1 Lachnospiraceae bacterium | reverse complement strand
CATCGGAGCGGATTCCATCGTGCCTGCATTATAAGTGAAACCTGTCGTACATTCCTTCGCGATTCTCTCCTTGAGGGCAGGATCTTCGATGGCAATGTAGCGGACGATCTGCGTGTTCTTCCATGAAGGAGACCAGGAAGCCGCTTCAACGATTTTCTCTAAAGTTGCATGATCAACGGGCTCATCCGTGAACTTGCGAATGCTTCTTCTGGTGCGTATGTTCTCAAGAGCTTCCATATGCTTCCTCCGTTCTTAATAGGGCACCACTAAATATTGTGGTATTTTCATGCTATCAACGGATATGATAACCTATCTTGTTGTTTTTTGCAATGGAAATGTGAATCGGTGAATTATGATATTGTTGTAACCCCTGTCATATGATAAGATACTTATCGAAGCAGATAATGATTTCTATTGCGGCATGCCGCATCTACTGTGCAGTTCTTGCATTTATTCATCTGAAATTCCTGCTTTAAATCCACAAACCGATATGAGAGCAGGAAGAAGGATGAGCGAAAAGGCGGCCTTTCTCCTGCCAATTTTGACGAAAGGAGAAATGAGCCATGAACGAAGAAAGAAAGTATGAAATGAAGCCGCTTGAGGAAATGAATGTTATAGATAATTTCCTCTTCACGCAGATCATGTCCGATGAGGAGATCGGAGCCGCAGTATGTAGCCTGATACTTAGCCGCGTACTTAAGCGCGAAGTGAGCAGGATCAGCTTCCGGCCGCAGAAGACGATACAGGGAGTATCTGAGAAAACCCACGGGATAAGGCTTGATGCCTATGTGACCGAGAAGACAGGAGAATCCGAATACGATATCAAAGTGTATGATGTCGAACCGGACAAACGGAGCGAGCATAAGGCCGGACTTCCGAAAAGGAGCAGGTATTACGGAGACCTTATTGATGTTCAACTTCTAAGTACGGGATCTGATTATGAAAAACTGCCGGAGCTCGTCACGATATTCATTCTATCGTATGACCCTTTCGGGGAAAATGCGATGTATTATGAAGCGGCAACAACAGTGAAGACACATCCGCATTTGGAGTATGATGACGGAGTGCGCAGGATATTTTTGTATGTTGACGGAGAACTGCCGGAAGAGGCTGGAGAAGACGACAGTAAACTCAGAAATCTGCTCAACTACATCAGTAACAGCACAAGAGAGAATGCCATAGATGATGATACGAGGATGCTAGACAGTATCGTCCGAAGAGTGAAGGCAAGGAAGGAAGTAGGTGTCGAATATATGAAAAGCTGGGAGATTGAGAGGGAAATAAGAGAAGACGCTCGGAAAGAAGAGCGGGAGAATACTGAAAGGGAAAGAGCTCGGGCGGACAGGGAAAAAGCGCGGGCCGATGCCGCAGAAGCCCGAATTAAAGAGTTGGAGAGCATGAGCGAAAAGGCGCGGGCAGATGCAGAAAAAGCGCGGGCAGATGCAGCTGAAGCACGCATAAAAGAGTTAGAGAGCATGAGCGAAAAGGCGCGGGCAGACAGGGAAAAAGCGCGAGCCGATGCAGCCGAAGCACGAGTAAAAGAGCTAGAGGCCATGCTGGGCATAAAAAAATAATAATCGTTTTGTAGTGAGACTAAGAAGCCTCCGGTGCGGTAATCGGAGGCTTTGTTATGCCTAGCAGGCAATCTGTAAAGAAAATGAAAAGGAATGTCACAAAACATCAATTGTGTGATATAATTAATCTGTTAGCCTGTAGGCAAAAATCATTTATCCGGGAGATATCAAAATGAATCTGAAGAGAGTTACAGCGGTATTATTATCAGCAGTCATGATGCTTTCGGTTACGGCATCGGATATTTCGGCTGTCCCGTTATCGGTTGATGATGACGGTTCCGTTTTAGTTTCTGAAGAAACGGAGGAAGAAGCTTATTCTGATGTCGAAGAAGATGAGGATGAGGATGAGCTTCTTGCCGAGTCCGGAACCGGAACGGTATCCGATGAAGCTATTGAAGCAGAATCTGAGGAAGATACGTTAGCTGATGCAGACTCTGGATCTGAAATAGATGATCAGTTTGTGGAACCCCAGGAAGAAGATGATGAGCTTCTGGGTGATGACGAAGGTGTTGATTCACCAGATGAACCTTATGAAGATTTTCATTTTGTTCCCGGATATGTTCCGGCGCCCGGAGAGGACGAATATGAAAGTGTCAACGAGAACAGGGACGGCGATGAGCTTCTTGCAGTATATGAGAAAAAGTATATCTCCCCGATAGCGACAAGAATTAAATCAAGGAACCAGAATCCGTTCGGTACATGTTGGGCTTTTGCTACTATGGCCGCAGCGGAGATGTCTTCTGTAATCCATGGAGTAAAAATGCCGGATAAAAACTCCGCTGACAGTTCTATTGATCTCTCTGAACGTCATCTTGCATATTTCGCAGGGAAGGGTATAGAACCATATGATCCTTTGGGTGGACTCGATGGAGATACTAACGGAGTAAACAGTCAGTGGGTTTATGACGGGAACAGCGTGAATAATGCGGTTAATCTTTTGGCTTCATGGGTAGGTGCAGCGGATGAAGCGGATTATGCATATATTAATACAAGTCCTAAATCAAGCAATCCGATGCCTTCGTTTGCAATTAACAGTAAGTATGCGACCGATGATATTTTGCATCTTCGAGGGTATTACGTTGCAGACGCTGTCAATGACAGAGATGGTGTTAAACAGCTTATTAAGGATTACGGAGCAGTAACGGTATCATACTGGGCATATGATGAGTCCGATGAAGATCAGCAACCGCCTTTTGGCGAAGATGCAGTCTATAGCAGTACATATAACAGTTACTATATGCCGTTAAGCTTTGATTCTAACCATGCCGTGTCAATAATCGGATGGGATGATGATTTCCCGAAGGAGCATTTTGCGTATGAAACAAAACCGGATTATGATGGCGCTTGGCTTATCCGTAATAGCTGGGTAAGCGGAAACAGCATCGATTCGTCTGGAAACACTAGTGGTAGAAATGCGAATTATTATTCGTATTTCTGGCTCTCATATTATGACAAATCTATTACGGAAAATTCCTGTTTTGCCATCGAGATGGAACCTTTAGACAGACATGACCATAATTATCAATATGATGGTGCTATGACAAGCGCATGGTGGAGCGGACCTACTAAATGGGCGAACATATTCACGGCCGGTTCTGACTCTGAAGTGCTCGAAGCCGTTTATTTTGCAACACACAGTGCAAATTTTGAGTATTCAATAGATATATATACCGATGTAGAAGGTTCGAATCCCATGAGCGGCATTCCCGCAGTCCAGGGGCAATCCGGATCCATTCAGTATGCCGGTGGTCATACGATTGATCTGAGAACACCTGTAGAATTATCTGCCGGGGAGAAGTTCTCCGTGATAATTACGGTTCCCAATACAGTAAAAATGGATCAGGAATACTCATCATCCGGTTATTACTTAACCAGTGCACATACAGAATCCGGAAGATCCTTGTATTCATATTACGGAACAAGCTGGTCTGAAAATACAGGCGGAGATTTGAGAATCAAAGCTTTTACTAAAGGAGATTCTACTGAAAGAGTCACGGTCCGTTTTGATGCAAATGGAGGACAATTCGCTTCCGGACAGCAAGTGTATGATAAGCAGTTCGGAATCGGTAGACAGTATGCTTTGCCTGAACCGACTCGCAAAGGGTATGACTTTGACGGATGGTTCACTGCTATGGAAGGCGGAGACCTGATCAGCACAACGGATATTGTCACCGGGGGTATTACTCTTTATGCGCATTGGACTGCGATGGAATACACCTTGACGCTGTTTTCAAAATATGGACGTTTTGATTCAGATGGAACATACGAAATCACAGTTCCGATAAGATATGGAGAACCATACGGGAATCTCACTCCGCCCATAAGAGCGGGATATGATTTTCTGGGTTATTATACATCATATTATTCGGGGGAAGGCGAACTTATTACTCCTGAGACAATATATTTAACTGATTCCGACAGTAGGATTTACGCAAATGAGGACTCATGGACGCCGGCAACTTATAAGGTTACTTTTGATGCGAACGGTGGAACGGTAGATCAAGATTATAAGATGGTAAAATACCGTGATAAATACGGCGTGCTACCTACACCTGTAAGAGATGGATATAATTTCACCGGATGGTATACGGCCCCAAATGGTGGCTATTCGATTTCAGAGAACGTCAATGTGACGACCACTCAGGATCATACGTTATACGCCAGATGGTCCGGAAAAACCATAACTGTTAATTTTGACGCAAATGGAGGTTATTGCAGCACAAGGGCAAGAAGCGCTAAGGTTGGAGAGACGTATTCATATTTTTATACAAGTTTTCCTACTGCGACAAGAGATGCATACATATTTGACGGATGGTACACAGAGGCTATCGGTGGTACTAAGGTAGAGGCGGACGATGTTGTGAGCATAACATCCGACCATACTCTTTATGCGCATTGGACGGGAGAAAGCTATACTCTGATTTTTGATGCAAATGGCGGAAGCTGTGCAACTGAATCGAAGACAATAGTTTTCGGAAGCGAATACGGTTCGCTGCCGGTTCCTGTAAAGCCAGGCTATGATTTCGCTGGATGGTACACGAAAGCTTCAGGGGGAACTCATATCGAATCTGAAACGATTGTTTCTGATGATAATTTCGTCACATATGCGAATCCCCACAAAGTATATGCTCACTGGTCGCTCGGCCATATCACTGTTACGCTTAATGCATGCGGGGGCGAGTGTTCAGTGGAGACGATTGATGTTATTTACGACAGTGATTATTATCAATGGCTTCCTACGTCTGCTAGTGTCACAAGGACTGGGTACGAATTCCAGGGTTGGTATCTGGATGAGGCATATGCAAAGCCAGTAACCTCAACTACTAAGGTGACAAACGCCTCATCTCATTCGCTTTATGCAAAATGGCGCGGAAAGGAACTCACCGTAAGCTATGACGGAAATGGATACACAGGAACTATTCCGTCGAAGAAGGTCAGATATAAGGAAAAATACGGACTTCTTCCTACCCCGGAAAGAGCTGGATACTCACCGGAAGGTTGGTATACGGAAAAGACAGGCGGACAGATAGTAGGCTCAGAATCAATTGTCGAAAACTACAATGATCACACACTTTATATCCATTGGAAAGGTAAAGATTATACGCTTACTTTCGATGCTGCCGGAGGATACTGCGACAAGATAACAAAAACAGTCACATACGGAAGCGCCTTCGGGGAACTTCCGGTTCCGACAAAAGATGATTATGATTTCGCAGGTTGGTATACTGAGACGGTATTAGGTGGGGATAAAATCGAATCATCGACCATAGTTTCGGAAGATAACTTCAACATCAATTCATCAACCAATATAGTTTATGCTCACTGGACCGGTAAACCGGTCGAGGTAACTTTCGATGTGAACGGAGGCAATGCACTTCCCGAATCAAAAAGGACGAAGACTGTCAATTTTGAGGGTGCATACGGAGAACTTCCGACTCCGACAAAGGATGACTATGAATTTGTCGGCTGGTATATGAATCTTTCAGATACTGAAGCTATAACTAAGTCAACAATAGTCAGCACTGCATCTGCCCATACGCTTCATGCGAAGTGGATAGGGCGTAATGTCACCGTAACATACACCTATAACGACGGCACAACCAGTTCACAAACAGGGACGGTTAGGTATCTCGGAACATATGGTACGCTTCCTGAACCCACAAGATCAGGTTATGATTTTGCCGGATGGTATATGGCAGAATCAGGCGGAGACAAGATAACATCCGCAACTACTGTTCAGAATGCTTCGGACCATAACCTGTATGCCCATTGGACCGGCAAGGAATATACGCTCATGTTCGATAAGAACGGCGGTTCATGTTCGTTCAGTACAAAGACAGTTACATATGGTAGCGCGTACGGAGAACTTCCGACTCCGACAAAGGAAAACTACGACTTCGACGGCTGGTACACGGCAAAAACCGGCGGAACAAAAATCGAAGCTGCGACTATAGTTTCTGACGCAAACTTCAATATCAATGCATCAAATACAGTCTATGCCCGCTGGACCGGTAAGAAAGTTACGGTGACGTTCGATGTGAACGGAGGCAATGAGCTGCCTGCAGCAGAGAGGACGAAGGTTGTTAATTTCGCTGGCACATACGGGGAATCAGGGGAACTCCCTGCTCCGACAAGAACCGGATATGATTTCGTCGGATGGTTCATGAACCTTGAAGATACTGATCCGATAACCGATTCAACTACGGTAGGTACTGCAGTTGCTCATACGCTCCATGCAAAATGGATAGGTCATGAGCTTACCGTGACGTTCATAGGAAACGGAAGCACGAGTCCTCAGGAAACAAAGAAAGTCAGATATCTCGGAACATACGGAACGCTTCCTGAACCCACAAGAGCAGGTTACACTTTTGTCGGATGGTATACGGCTGAATCAGACGGAACCAAGATCACATCCGAAACGACGGTTGATAATCCGGAGGCCCACGAACTGTTCGCACACTGGACAGGAAATGAGTATACGCTTGAATTTGATGCCAACGGAGGAACATGCACACCGACATCACAGACGGTAATATTCGGAAATACATACGGAGACCTGCCTACACCTTCAAAACCCGGATATGTTTTCGACGGCTGGCACACGGCAAAGACAGGCGGAAAGCTGATAGATAAGGATAAGACCGTTTCCGTCGACAATTTCAATGTCAGTGCAAGTGCTCACAAGGTATACGCGAAGTGGAATCCGAAGCAGTACACGATAATATTCGATCCTAACGGCGGAACTGTCCAGGCGGAGCCTAAGAAAGTTACATTCGGAAACACATACGGAGACCTTCCGACACCCACTAGATCAGGATTTGAATTCGCAGGATGGTTCACCGAAAAGACCGGCGGAAAGCTGATAGATAAGGATACGACAGTATCAGCTGAGAATCTCGATCCTGCTTCTGATACGCGCACACTTTATGCCCACTGGGAAGGCAAAGAGCTCACCGTCAAGTTTGAAGCAGGAGGAAAAGGAGGTCGCCACGGGAACATAAGTAACAACATGTACCAGAAGAAGGTGCGTTTAGGCGGCCAGTACGGCGAGCTGCCCGGAATCACTGTGTTCAGGAATTATGAGTTCCTCGGCTGGTTCACGGAAGAAATCGGCGGCGAGCAGGTCACTTCAGAAACCGCGGTTACCAATCCTGAGAATCACACCCTCTATGCGCATTACAAAGGAAAAGACGTCGCTCTGACATTTGACGTCAACGGAGGAAAACCGCTTTCCGAAGATCAGAAGACGAGGACAGCTGAGTTCGGAAGCGCATACGGAGAACTGCCGGTACCGGAGAGGGACGGATATGATTTCCTCGGATGGTATTATTCGCTCGATGCTGATGACACGATAGCCGCGACGGCTGCGACTCTTGAAAGCTATTCGGATGCGCATACTCTGTACGCACGCTGGAGCATCAGGAGATATACACTCACCCTTGATGCTAACGGCGGTTCATGGGATAGCGACGGAAGCATCGTTCAGACGATAACGAAGGACTGGAATTCGCTGATAACCTCTGACGTTCTTTCTGCATTCGGAAAGCCTGTATCGGGCAATCGCAGATTCGCGGGATGGTTCAGGAATCCGGACGGTACGGGAGAGTTCGCGGTTGGAGAGAAAATCACCGGCGACGTGACTTTATACGCAAAATGGAATGAGATAGAGCCCGGCTTCTTCTGTGCAGGCCTTGAGGACAGCTACACGTTTACGGGCGATCAGATCAAACCTGTGATAACCGTATATGATAACAGCATCACGCCTGACCGGCCGCTTGTAGAGAAGGTTGATTACACGCTCTCATACAGCAACAACGTCAATGTCGGAAGAGCCGATGATGAGGACATTAAGAAGAGGCCTACGATAACGATAATCGGCAAGGGCATATATCAGAAGACTCAGCCCGTATATTTCACCATTGCTCCGGCAAGGCTCGATATCGGAGATGAGAAAACATTTGCGGACTGTTTTGCGGTCACGCTGTCTGACAAGGCATACAATGGCAAGAAGCAGATCTCAAAACCGACGATCAAGTACGGCAAAAAATCGCTCGCCGAGAATAAAGACTACACCGTAACCTATGACGGCGATACGCTCGTTAACGGCAAACCTACGAATGCCGGAAAGGTCACCGTGAAGATCGAAGCGAAGCAGAACAGCAACTATACAGGAAGAGCGGAAGCCGAGTATTTCATATACGACAAGGCCCGCAGCATCGGAAGCGCATATGTTGCGACGATAGACGATAGGCCTTATACCGGAAAACCGATAAGCCTGGCTGAAATACTTCCGTACATCGAAGTTAAAGAGAGCAAGAACGGTGCCGCACTTATGCGCGGAAACGAGAATGATGCAGCGGGCGACTACTTCGTCAGGTTCGCGAACGGAACCAACACAAAAAATATCGGAACTGTCACGCTCGACATCATCGGAAAAGGCAGGTTCTCCGGAAGCAGGAAGGTCGCGAAGTTCAAGATCGTTGCGGCAGATATCAAAAGCTTCACTATGGAAGTTGGGGATGCCGTCTATGACGGCACGGCGAAGAAGCCGAAGGTGACAGTTTATCGCGGGACTGGAGATGATAAAGTAACGCTCGTTGAGGACAGGGACTACACAGTCGCATATTCGAACAACGTTAACGCGGCAGATGCCGGTGAGGGAAATACTAACCCGAAAGCTGTCGTGAAAGGAAGGGGCAATTACAAAGGAACCAGAAATGTACCGTTCGCGATCAGGAGGCTTGAGCTTTCGGGCAGCGATCTTGACATTTCCGTGCCCAATATGAAGCTTACGAACGTAAAAGCATATACTGCAAAGGGTATAAGCGCCACGGTCACATATTACAATCCGGCCATCAAAAAGAGCGTGAAGCTTGCCAGCGGAAAGGATTATGACACAGAGTTTACTTATTCTCAGGACGGAATGATGCAGACGCTTTCGATCATCCTGAAAGGCAGCTACATGAACGATCCTGACGTTAACGGCGGAAAGATCGAAAAGAAGTTCCTCATGTGCAGCAATCCTCTTGATATCGTTGATGACACCCGCTTTGAAGTTAAAGCTGATACTGAGGGACTTGTCTACACAGGCTCGGCCATAAAGCCGAAAATCACTCTGGTATACAGATACGACGGATGCCGTACCGTGCTTTCGGAGGGCAAGGATTTCAAGGTCACATATTCGAACAACACGAATGCCGGAAACAAGGATTCGGGCGACAAAGCTCCTTCGTGGAAGCTTACCGGCGCTGGCATTTTCAAGGGGACAAGGACCGGAACCTTCACGATCGAAAAGAGAGATCTCAGGGAAGGCTACGAGCTGTCCGTGCCCGACGTGAAGTGTAACGGAAGGGATCAGAAGCCCACCGTGAAAGTCATAGACCTGGCAACAGGAAAGACTCTTCCGGCATCGAACTATACAGTTGCTGTAAAACCTGATCTGTCGAACATTACGGATGAAGCAGAATATGTTGTTGAAGGAAAGGGCAATTACTGCGGACCGCTGAGCACGAAGATCCGTGTATATCAGAATGCCGTATCCGCCTCATTGTTCGAAAAGATTGCAGATCAGGCCTACACAGGCGGCAGGATCACACCGGATGTGAGCATCCTTCCGTCCGCGGCAGCAGGCGGCTTCACGGATGCATGCTACGAGATCGCAGATTACGGTATCAATACAAAGACCGGTACCGGAACCGTAACTGTAAAGGGAAAGGGATCTTATGGCGGAACTGTAGTGCTGAAGTTCAAGATCGTTCCGAGATGGCTGTCAGAAATTAAACGTATACTTAATTAATTATATATTTCTTTACAGATATATGGTATGATATATCCGTTTGTTACTGCGTGACAACATGATGCGGATATTAAGGAGAGAACTATGAAGAGAAGGCTTATGAAACTCACGGCGATGCTGCTTGCGTTCGCGATGACCTTTGGCACTGATGCCAGCCTGATAGCTGCTGCACCGGCGATAGAAGAAGCATCCATGCCCGAGGAAGAACCGGCGGCTGAAAATACAGGCGATGAATTTGAGACCGATAAAAACGTTGAATCACCGGAAGATAATGCCGCTGCAGACGAAGATGCTGAGGCACCTGAAGAAGATGCTTTAGAAGCGCCGGATGATGATAATGATTCGTTTTTCTACCGTGCTCTTTCTGAAGAAGAAGAGGAAGCAAAGGAAGCTGCAGAAGCGGATGAAAAACAGGTCATGGAAGCCACGGAAGGCGAAGACTATGCAGCAGGCGAAGTCATTGCTCTCTGCGATACAGAAGAGGAAGCTAAGAAGATAGCCGATGGTTATGCAAAAAGCACTGGCTATAACGTTGTGGTTGATTCCTTCGGATACGGTGTGGCTGTTCTTAAGATATACGGAAAGCCTGATGAAGATAAGCTTATTAAAAATGCGGGAACGGCAGGCATTGATTCGGTAGAGGCATTCGTCAAGATCGGCGCCGACAGATCGAACAATCTGCCGGCAGTATATCCTAACTTTGAAAGGCATACTTATTCGGTTGACACTGATAATGAGGACTTCAGCGATCCGTTCCTGAAGAACAAAAAAACTGATGGATCAGAGCAGGATAAGTATCAGTGGTACCATGAACTTATAAACGACAAATTTGTATGGAAGAACTATGAGAGTGATGCGTCATTCAGAAGCAGCCTCTCGCAGATTGAAGTAGCAGTATTAGATACGGGAATAAACTATGAACATAATGATCTGAGTGCCGTCGTTGGATCACATCAGAATTTTGTGGATTCAGAATATTACCCGAATGACCCGAATGAGATATATAATTATACTTCGACTCCAGAAGAGAAAGCCGGCGGAGATACTCAGGGGCACGGAACAAATGTTTCAGGAATCATAGGCAATATTGCGAATAGTATCGGAGGACGAGGAGTAGCTGCCGGTGTCAAGATTGATTCATACAGAGTGCTCGGAAGATGGGGAAGCAGCAATGATGATTCTGTATTAAGGGGATTGAGAGCAGCTGTTGATGACAAAATTAACGGTGGAAAGAACATAAGGGTCATCAATATGAGCCTAGGAGGTGCACCATATTCAGGTGCATTTGAACGGCCTCTTTCAGATGCAAAGGAGAATGGTATTCTTGTCGTTGCTGCTGCAGGGAATGAGAATACATATGCAAAATCGTATCCGGCGGCTTACGATGATGTTATGAGCGTAGCCGCACTTAATAGCAAATATGAGAAATCCAGTTTTTCAAACTATGGAGACTGGGTTGATATTTCAGCGCCAGGCGGTGATTACAGAACAGAACCGAATGTTCCAGGGTTCGCAGTGGAGGAGGAACTGTGGGCATCCGGACCTAAAGACAGTGAATCAGCAATTATCGATGAAGACGATCAAGGCAATCGCTATACTCCTATGGCAGGAACCAGCCAGGCCACTCCGGTAGTAGCTGGATGTGCAGCACTTCTGTTTGCGCTTCATCCTGATTATACACCTGATCAGATTGAAGGCATCCTTGAGGGGACCGCTAGACACCTTGAAAGTGATTATGAACTCGGATACGGGTGTGTTGATATAGCAGAAGCAATGGACATGAATATTTCAGTTCCTTCGCCCGTGGTTAATGTAGAACCCGGACAGGTTATGCCTGGGACGGATGCGGAGCTCAGCATTCCTGCTTTTGGAAAGAAAAACTATGCAACTATTAAATACACTCTGAATGGCAAGATTCCTTGTGATCCTGATACACCCATGGATGAAGTATATACGTTCAAGAATGGGGATGCCATTGAGATAAGTGATGAGTCGGGCAAGGGGGATTTCGTGATCGTTGCACAGACTCTCGTGTATGGATTTGCCAGTGAGCCGGCGACTTTTGAGTATAGCTTTGACAGGACATTGAAGGGCCTTTCAATTATTGCACCAGGAGGAGCTGATCATGCTGACGTTGCCGAGGACAGTACGATAAAGCTTCAGGCTACGATCACACCGACGTACGTTGAAGATCCTGAAGTAACATGGTCGGTCGATGATTCATATATTGCAGCTATTGATGAAAATGGAATTCTTAAGGGACTTAACAGGGGACAAACACTTGTAAGAGCAAAAGTTGCTGGAACAGAAACAACAATGGAGGTTTTTGTCACTGCTCCTGCCGAACAGGTCATTTTCAAAAAGGATATCGAGCTTGAAGAGGGTGCCTATTACGAACTGAATGATGACGATGTAAAAATCTATCCATTGGATCAGGCTACAGATCTTTATACTCTGACTTCATCGAATCCGAGAGTTTTAAGAGTTGAACGGGATGCGGATGGAGATTATATAATATTAGCTGATTCGATAGGAACATCGGTTCTTACTGCGACTGCAGCCGATGGAACCGGGATGTCGGATACAGTTTCGGTGACCGTTACGAAAGAAATAACCTCGATCGATATATATGATACCGACGGATATAACATGCTGACGTCTAAGAAGGATCTCATTCCAGGTGTAATTTATAATGGAGATGCTCAGGGTGAACCTACAGATGATGGTTTGACATGGATAATTGAAAGCGGAGAGGAATATGCTGAGTTCGTGCAGGGACGCCTGAAAGCAAAAGGGAACTATCCATATAGCCATTTGTTGACAATATATGCCGAAAAGAATGGAGTGGAATCAAACCGGCTGAGCGTTACACTGTATTCATTGACAAAAGCGAATGATATATGGTCGTCATCAGGCACATGGCCAACGCTCGATAGTCCGATGGCTCTGTATAATCTTTTTGGGTTCGATTATTCTTATCCATATCATTCTTACAGTGTTTTCCATAAACTGAAGTATGATTGCAGCAGCACGGAAGTAAAGATAGACCCAGATAGGGGAGTGGTATATTTTGAGAAAGAAGGTAAATATTCTATTACGGCTGAAACAGTTGATGGTTCGAAGGTAAAGAAGACATCAACCGTAACAGTGATATCCGGATATCCGTCACCTATGGGAATACAGGGAAAGACAGGGGAGCTTGCTATATGCCCGGGCGGAACAGTATCTATGGAAGTAATAATGTCTCGAAAAGGTAATATACCTTCGGACTATAAATTCGGACTGGTAACTGATGAAAAACACCCAGAGTATGAGTTTCTGTCGAAGTATTACACAAAAGATGATTATCTGAGCGTTAGCGGAAACAATGTTACGGGCGTGAAAAACAAAATGCTCGAAACTGTTGAACCTGGTACTGAACACATTATAAGCTGGGGTCGCGTATACAGTTTGGGATCCGCGAAATACTGCAGTGTAATGTATAATGCGCCCATAGAGATGTATCCTGCTGCAACCGCGAGAATAGATCTCAGCTTTGAAGGCGAACCGTATGTCGCAGGAATGAAGATACATTTGGAGCCTGGCGATTCAGGATTGCTCGGGGCAAAGAGTTATCCTGATAACGCCTGTCAGAAATATTACACGTTCAAGTCGGGCAACACTAAAGTTGCGACCGTGGATGAAAAAGGAAAGATAAACGCAGTCGGAAACGGTAAGACTACGGTGACTGTTACCGCCGGAGACGGAAGCAAGAAAACCGCCAAGATGGATATAGAAGTCGCAAAACTTGCTGGTTCTGTGGAAATATCATCGAAGACGGGCGCATTCAATGCATCTCCTGGTAAGACACTTAACCTGATTGCGACGGTTAAGCCTGATGATACCGTCAACAAGAAGGTCAAGTGGTCGGTTGTAGAAGGACCTGCAACAATAGGAGAAAGCAACGGTACGCTGAAGATAAATAGCAATGCCGGAATCGGGACCGTGAAGGTCAAGGCCGAAGTGATAAATGATGGCAATGTAACGGCAACTGGTTCGGCGGACATCAGCATCAAGCCTGAGACGACGAGCATTACTGTTGATGATGACGTTAAGAAAAGCGGACTCACTGTATTTACACATAAAGCCGGTTCATGCCATAAAACAACAGAGTTTTCAGTTAAAGTCACATCAAAGATTAACGGCCAGACTGCTGCAGAGCCATCCGTTACGTCATCAGATAGCAGCATAGTTGCTATTGAAAAGATAGAAGGTAATCCTGATAATCCTAATCCAGCAGTTGATGGGAATGTTTCAACATATACATACAAAGTCACGGCAAAGGGCACAAAGGCAGGCAGTGCGACAATAAATGCAACCGCAACGGACGGAAGCAACAAGAAGGTTTCGGTGAAGGTTGCGCTGCTAGTTCCGGTAACTGAACTCACTGCAGAGGCTAAGGATGGCATCTCCACAGTTACCCCGGGCAAGAGCATAACTATCGTCGCCACGGCCAATAAGGATGCTTCTAACAAGAAGATCGAGTTTGGATTTGCCGATGGAGTGGATGAGGAAGCGGTCAAGAACCTAGGAATAGATGTTGTGAACTTCAAGAAGACCGGAAAGATATCTATGAGTCGGACAGCAACCGGAAATGATACGTTCAGAGTGATAGCCAAGGCAACTGACGGAAGCGGTACTCAGTCCGAACAGGATGAATGCATGGTTACCGTTAAGCCTGCTCAGATGAACTCCATTGGGTTGTTCGATGGAGAAACTAAAGTAACATCCGCATCGTTGGGCTTGTTCAAAGAAGAGGGAGATGAGCGCAGACCTGATGATGACCCGTTCAAGGTAATAAGAGAATTCGATATCAAAACAACGGGAAATGGTGAATACCAGAAAATTCCGATCGTCACTTCATCAGACGAGCAGATAGTTAAAGCTGTAATTTCGAATGATGGCAAAAAACTCTGTATATACACTTATGATGTTGTCAGTCGTGACAGGACAACAAAGACCGGAAAGGCAACCGTAACCTTAAAGGCCGCCGACGGAAGCAACAAGTCCGCCAAGCTGACCGTCAATGTGGCCGAACCGGTGAGAGATATCTATATCTCGGCGGATAAGTCAACAAGATGCATAGCCGCAAACGGAAAAATCAAAATGAAAGCGACTGTCTCGGCGGACGCTTCTGACAAGAAGGTTAACTGGAAACTTGTAGAAGATAATGCTAATGGTCAGGCGATTACAAAAGATGTCGCAACGATCTCGGCATCCGGGGATCTGAAGCCTGATAGCAAGTTGAAGACTAAGACTGTCATAAAGGTGGTCGCTACGCCGGCTGACGGTGCAACATATTATACCGGCGAGGGGTTCGAAGCTGTTTCGGCATCCGAGACTATCACCCTCTATCCCGCCCAGGGGGCTATAACGTTTAATAAGGGAACAGATAGTATCAAGAATTTAAATCTTGCAGTTAACGAAGAGGCCGAGATAAGTATCATGGGAGCCGAGAACTCGTTCAAAGACTATCTGGTAACCTATCAGACGGGACCGATAAAAGTGAATTATACCGTAAAGGGTGAAAATGGAACATCTATTAAGATCAAAGGTCTTACGAAAGGCACTTCAACGATCACGGCAGCAGCTCGCGACGGTTCAGGCAAGAAAGTTACCCTGAAGGTGACAGTCAAATAATTATATTTGTTGAATAGAGAACAGGCGGCTCGTCCGCCTGTTCTCTGTTTGCACCATGCCCGAATTGTAAAAACAAATTCCGTATGAAAAACTGAAGATATATGGTATGATATATCCGTTTGTTACTGCGTGACACCATGATGCGGATATTAAGGAGAGAACTATGAAGAGAAGGCTTATGAAACTCACGGCGATGCTGCTTGCGTTCGCGATGACCTTTGGCACTGATGCCAGCCTGATAGCTGCTGCACCGACGATAGAAGAAGCATCCATGCCCGAGGAAGAACCGGCGGCTGAAAATACAGGCGATGAAGTCGTATCTGATGAAGATGTTGAGGCACCGGGCGAAAATGACCTGGCCGATGACGACGCTGAAACGCCGGACGGAAAGGCCGTAGCCGATGAAACTGATGAGACATCGGATGATAAGTCCGCCGTTTCACCTGAAGCCAACTCTGAGGAGACTCCTGATGAAGATGTGATAGAAGCTCCGGACGATGAGAATGATTCGTTTTTCTACCGTGAGCTTTCTGATGAAGAAGAGGAAGCCAAGGAAGATGCGGCGGCTGATGAAGAACAGGTCATGGAAGCCGCAGAAGGTGAAGACTATGCTGAAGGAGAAGTCATAGCTCTCTGCGATACAGAGGGGGAAGCCGAGAAGATAGCTGAGGGTTATGCGAAAAGCACCGGCTATACCGTTACGGTCGAATCTTTCAGGTACGGCGTTGCGCTTCTTAAGATATCGGGAAGACCTAGCACGGATAAGCTCATTG
>JAILNQ010000016.1 GCA_024691425.1 Lachnospiraceae bacterium | reverse complement strand
CCCGCTCGGAGGCAACCGCCGCGGCACTTTTCGCAAATACCTCAACATATTCATAGTGTTGCTCATAAGCGGGATATGGCACGGCGCGAACATGACTTTCATCATCTGGGGAGTCTTGAACGGCGTGTTCATGATAGCGGGACAGATACTGCTCCCGTACAGGCAGAAAACAGCTGATGCTATCCGTGACAGAATGAAAAGCAAAAGAGCAGCAAGTGAATTTGACAAATTACTTGATGCTGAAAGGACTGTCGGAGTCTACATTCTGTCAGCGCTGACTTTCGTGTTCTTCGCGAATGACAGCGTAAGCGCCGCGTGGTCGGCTATATGCGGCATTTTGGGACGATTTTCGCTTTCAGGCTTCGGAGAGCTTACAGGATTAGGACTCGGAAGACTGAATCTTGCAATCGCGATCCTGATGGCGGTATTCGTCATGATAGCCGAAAAGGCCGCGGACAGGAGGTCCGTAGACGTCCCTTCGCTTATAAAGAACATTCCGGCAGTGTGGAGATGGGTAATATACTATGCGCTCGTCATAGCGATACTTTTCTCCGCGAACCTTTCCGGAAAGGAATTCATATACTCGGCAATGTGAACGGTCATGAAAACACTTAAATTCATTGCAAAAATCATACTTGCTGCACTCCCGGCGATAGCTCTCGTCGCCTTTACCGCGCTATGCCCGATGGGATACATGGATGAGGAATATCCCGCATGGCACCTGAAGAAAGAAACGGCATCCGGCAGGGCGTACAACGGTGAGAGCTTTGATACTGTGATCCTTGGAGACTCCGGAGCTATGAGTGCGCTTATACCTGAGCTTATCGGGGACTCGTGCGTCAACATGGCAACGGGCGGTGCAACACCTATAGAGATGTACTTCTTCTTTTCCGAGTACCTCGAAAATCATGCCGCTCCATCTGCTGCGGTCATCATGTTTGCGCCTTTCCATTACTGGCACATAGATAACTACTCAACGAGAACGCAGTATTTCAGGGCGATCGGAGTATCAGATATGATCCGGCTCCAGTCCGATGCGAAAGCGTGCGGCGCCCTGTCCGTGCACACGGATGGATGGGTAACGGATGAGATTTCGGCAAGGCTCTATCTTCCGAACAGATACCTTCCTGCGATAAATGCGGCGCGCTTTACCGGAAGGTGCAGCGAGAACGAAAAACGCTATAACGATCTTGTGGCCTCAAGGGGATGGGGATCGTTCGGGACGCAGGATGGCTGCTGGGACGAGTCATACGAAACCTCATATGAAGACATGGAAATAGACGGCGACGCAAAGCTCATCACTCTTTACATGCAGAAGCTGCTGCGGCTCTGTAATGACAACGGAATACATGTCGTGCTCCTTCAGCCTGCCGTAAATGATGCGACTTTTGAAAAACTCAACGAGCATTATTACGGCTCGTACAGAAATTACATAAAGCAGCTGTCCACAGCAGCTGATGACATGGAATACGAGACGGAGCTTAAGGCTTATGACGGAAAGTATTTTTCGGACACGTCCCATCTGACGAGGGAAGGAGCCGAGAAGTTCACGAAGGAAGCCGCCGGGATTATAAAATAGAACGAGATGAACCATAGCCATCACATTTCGGCGGAATATTACGTTGTATAATTATGTAGTGACAACCACATCATATTGTGGTATAATCTCTCGAAGATTGGTGATATAATATCAAAGATTGCAGATTTACCATTTTTTTATGCATTGTTTTTAGGAGGTTTATGGCATGAAAAAGAGAATTGTTCTTCTTCTCGCACTCTGCTCGTTTGCAGTGCTTTCAGGATGTGAGAAGGAGGAAGAAGCTGCGGCGCCTTCTGCACCTGCTCCGCAGATAGAAGTAGTAAACAGCACGCCCGCGATCAGCATTGAAGACGAAGCGGTCGAAGAAGAAGTTATCGAAGATGACGGTTCGCATGAAGGAATGTACAGAAGCGAGCTGACCAATGAGTGGATATCAGAGGAGCTCAAGGATCAGAGACCCATCGCGGCCATGGTCGATAATGAGAAGACGGCTCTTCCTCATTACGGCCTTTCAAAGTACGCAGACGTTGTATATGAGATGACGAATTCACTTGCCAACGACGGAATCACCCGTTTCATGGTTCTCGTTAAGGACTGGGAGGCTATAGACAGGCTCGGAAGCATCCGAAGCACGCGTCCCACCAACCTTGTAATCGCACCTGAATGGAATGCGGTCGTATGTCACGACGGCGGCCCGTTCTATATAGATGATTATCTTGCAAAGCCTTATGTCGACAACTTCTCGGGCACATTCTCGAGAATCGATAACGGCAAGTCAAGAGAGTTCACCGAGTATATCTGCACGGGTGACCTTGACAAGAACTTTGAGAGCAAGAGCAATGTTTCAAGGACATACAATGAGTACTACAAAGGCGGTCCTCACTATCAGTTCGTAAAGAGCGACAGCGAGATAAATGATCTTTCATCCGCTCCCGGAGTCAAGGACTGCACGAAGATCGAGCTTCCTTTCAAGCATAACGGTTCAAAGCTCGAGTATGATCCGGCAACGAAGCGCTACATGTATTCCGAATACGGACAGAAGCATACGGATCCCGGCAACAATGATGAGCAGCTCGGATTCACGAACGTTCTTCTTCAGAACGCGAGATACGTCAAGTTCGATGACAACGGATACATGATGTTCCATGCTATCGACTTCCAGCGTGAAGGATGGTTCATCACTCAGGGCAAGGCGATCCCGGTAACATGGTCGAAAGAAGATGATGTAACTCCTACGAGATACTATGACAAGGACGGAAACGAAATCGTCCTCAACACAGGTAAGACATATGTAGCCCTTATCCCCGATGATAAGTGGGGCGGTCTTTCGGTAGAATAACAAACGGCATTACGGGGCGCGGGTAATACCCGCGCCCTTTTTAAAACAACAGGTGACATCAGAAAGGGAATATTATGGCAATAGATCTGTTCAACATAGGAAAGTTCACGGTTCACGGATACGGGCTTATGATAGGACTCGGATTTCTTGCGGCGGTTTTTGTCGGAAGCTGGCTCGCGAAAAGGCGCGGCCTTTCTGACGGAGACTACGTGAATATCGCGATCTTCGTTCTCATCATAGGTTTCCTCGGAGGAAAGTTACTGCATGTCATAGTGGAATTCCGGGCATTTCTTGAAGATCCGCTCTTAGTATTGGGGTCTGAAGGATTTGCGGTATACGGGGGGATAATCACAGGGATCGCAACGATTTTCGTCTACTGCAAGATCAAGAAGCTCGATTTCCTTAAGTATATCGATCTCATGGCCTCGTCGGTTCCGCTGAACCAGGCATTTGGCCGCATCGGATGTCTTCTTGCCGGATGCTGCTACGGGCGCGAGACCGATTCGAGGTTTTCGCTTGTTTTCCCCGAAGGGTGCATAGCGCCTCCGGGAGTGAAGCTGATACCGACCCAGCCGATCATGGCGGCCGGGAATTTCGTCATTTTCCTTGCTGTGTGCGGTATATATTTAAGGACCTGTCCGCCTGAGGGAAAAGAAGCAGAGCATAAGTACATTCCGGGCGTTCCGACTGCGGTTTATCTGATCCTCTACAGCGTCGGAAGGTTTTTCATAGAATACCTGCGCGATGACTACCGCGGCTCGGTCGGGATTTTCTCAACATCACAGTTTATTGCGCTCTTTTCGTTCGCGGGCGGAGCAGCGATGCTCGCGTACGTTGTTAAGAAGAGCCGCAAGGAGACGGATTGAAGAACAACATAATCGGATACATAGAAAAATACGGTTCTGTTCCGTTTGCAGAAAAGGCATTCAATAAAGTCGATGCCCTCATACTGTCGCAGTTTTCATACTTCAAGCTTGACGGCATAGTTCCTGAGGTAGGGCAGGACCTGCCGTCCGTGACGGTGAAAAGCATCGCGGGGAATGACAGCGTTTCCGATCTTTTTGCTGATGAGAGGTACAGGAAAGTCAACATGGAGCTTTTTGACGCGATGGCCGCATCCGAGCGGTTCGGAACGATAAAGCTCAACCACTGCATCAACCTGATAAACAGCAGGTGGGAGATGCAGTTTTCGGCCGTAACGTTTGAGATGGCCGACGGAAAATGCCATGTAGTCTTCCGGGGAACCGATGAGACACTCGTCGGCTGGAAGGAAGATTTCAACATGTCGTTCATGACACCGGTTCCGGCACAGGTCAAGGCGGTCGATTATCTGCATTATGCTGCGGAGAGGATAAAGGGATCATTCACGGTCGGCGGACATTCGAAGGGCGGAAACCTTGCAGTGTATTCCGCGATGAAATGCTCGCCGCTCGTCCGCGACAGGATAGAGCTCATATACTCGCAGGACGGCCCGGGATTCACGAAAGAGACGCTCGCCGATGCGGAATTCGATGCTGTATCCGGCCGGATAAGGAAGTACGTTCCGCGCTCATCGATCATAGGAATGATGCTGCAGTCGCAGGAAGAATATAAAGTCATTGAGGCGAGAAGTGTCGGCATACTGCAGCACGATCCGTTCAACTGGGTCGTTGAGGATGATGATTTCGTCTACAGGGATGATGTTGCCGGAAGGTATTCGATATCGGACGCTTCAGTTAACGAGTGGGCGGACCGCGCTGACCCGGAAGAGATGAAGCTGTTCGTTGACAGGATGTATGATGTTTTCGTCGCATCGGGTGTGAGCGACCTGAATGATTTCAAAGGAAACTGGGCTACGATAATGCCGAAGATGAAGACGGCGGTAGACAACATGGATCCCGAGGACAAGAAGAGGATAAAGGCGGTGCTCGCCGTATTCCTCGATAGCATAAAGGATCAGCTGAAGGATTCGCTGCTCGGATGGCTGTGATCACAAAATACCTAAATGATAAGATAAGCGATAAGATATACGAGAAGGAAGTTCAGCGGATAGAAAAGATAGAAAGCGTACTTGAATCTCGGACGTTTTTCGGGATCGTAGAAGTACAGAAGAATGAATGAAGCTGATGCATACTTTTCCCAGCATGTCGAAACGGCGCCCGCGAGCATACTGAAAGCTCCGGTCCCGCGCGTGAAATACAGCACGGCCGCAAGAAGCATGCACTTCCATGAATAGTCGGACTTTGCAAGATAGGCCGCATCGGAGAACGCGATGACGGCACATATATATGAAAGATAAACAACGGGTTTTGAAAGGCTTGCCCGGTTATCATTTATCAGCTTCAACGTCTGAAGCATCAGCAATGCTATGAAGAACGTGATTATGACATTCTGGTGCTCCCAGTTGAAGACATTGCCGTAGAGCCCTAGATCGAACGGAACTTCCGAGATGAGCGATAGCAGAAGAAGGCGCGCCGCATATTTTACGATGTTTCTCGTACGGAAGAATCCTTCAACGAGGAAGAAGCAGAAGATCGGGAATGCAAGACGCCCGATGCCCCGGCATATTTCGTATACCGTGTTCAGTGTTTTATAGCTCTCAGGCAGTATATCCATGGAATGTGTTATCATATACCTGTGGATCACGCCGTAGCCAATATGGTCTATGAACATGAAGATGCATGCGGTGAACTTCAGCACATTGCATGAGAGTTTTATGTTTTTTATCGGCAGAGTGTTTTTGGTATTCATATCTTCAAAATTTTAGCATATTGGTAGATAATATGAAACAAAAATCATTCATCAGCTTAATAGCTTTTGCATCATTTCTTGTTCTTTCGGGCTGCGCACCGTCCGGAGCGGATGCTGCCGTTATTGAAGCGGCGAAGAACGGGGACTACGAGACCGCGGCTGCGGCAGCGGATGCTGCGATATCGGAAAACGGTCCCGACGAGCTTCTGTACCGTGCAAAAGGGATAGCGCTTCTCGGAGCAGGCGAGTACCAGAATGCGGAGGATGCGTTCCTTAAGGCTTTTTCGTGCTCGAACGGTATCGTCCGTCAGGCCGACATAGATATTTCTTATTATTTAGCGGTCGCTCAGTACAAGAAGGGCGACCTGGCAGAAGCGCACAAGACGGTTGATGCGGTGATAGCCATACGGCCCGATGATGACGGTGCGTATTTTCTTCGCGGCAAGATAGGTCTTGCGATGGGAAACAAGGATGAGGCGATGAGCGATTTTGACCGTACGGTCGCGCTCGCTCCGACAGATTATGACAGATACGTCGGCATATATGAGGAACTTCATGCGCTCGGCTATGATACTGAAGCGTCATCATATCTCGAGAAGGCGATGACGGCGGGGAACCGTCTGTCGGATTACAACAAGGGCGTGCTCGAGTATTACCTCGGCTCCTACACGGATGCGAGGAATGATCTCGAGAATGCCAAGAAGTCCGGTAACAGCGAGAACCTGACGCTTTACCTCGGCAGGACATATGAAGCGCTCGGCGACACTGCCTATGCCATGACGCTTTATGAGGACTATATCCGCGAGAACTCTTCCGCAGGCAAGGTATACGAGCAGCTGGCCAAGAGCAAGATGGCGGCGAAGGATTACGAGGGTGCGCTCGAGACTATAGAGACGGGACTTTCGCTCGGCGGCGGAGATGGCGAGAGGGAGCTTCTCTTCGACAGGATAGTGTCATATGAGATGCTCTATGACTTCGCATCTGCAAAGAAATACATGGAAGAATACGTCGCGCTCTATCCGGATGACGAGGTCGCGAGGCGTGAGAACGTGTTCCTCAGCAGCAGGTAAAAATTCGGACCTGATTTTTGTGCATGGTTTACAATAATTTTTAATAACTCATGTTTTTTGACGGATGACGGCGGGCGAAAATCATCCGTTTTTTTTGCTCAGATATCGATGAAACATAGTAATTCAAAGGGTTTGAGACACATATGGCGCCTAAAGGACAAAACACTACATATTGTGGTCATGTTAAAAAGTTAACATAAGATATGGTATTTTTCAGGTTGACGAATGATTTTCTCAATGCTATACTTTTTTTCGGATTTCATAATGATTTCAAATCTGAAGAGGGGTCTAGAAACTGTCTTATCAGGAAGGGAGTAGTCAGAATGTTCAGCGTAGTAAAAAGAGATGGGGAATTAGCGGATTTCAATATCGCAAAGATCAGCGATGCGATAATGAAAGCCTTTAATGCGTGCGAAAAGCAGTATACCAATGACATGATCGATATGCTGTCTCTGCGCGTTACCGCGGATTTCCAGCCTAAGATGAAGGATAATTCCATCCAGGTTGAGGATATCCAGGATAGCGTCGAGGTAGTGCTCGAGCAGGCAGGTTACAATGATGTGGCAAAGGCATACATACTTTACCGCAAGCAGCGCGAGAAGATGCGCAACATGAAGTCGACAATCCTTGATTACAAGGATGTCGTCAACAGCTACGTTAAGGTTGAGGACTGGAGAGTTAAGGAAAACTCTACGGTCACGTATTCGGTAGGAGGACTTATTCTCTCCAATTCCGGCGCAGTAACGGCCAACTACTGGCTGTCCGAGATCTATGATGAGGAGATCGCGGAAGCGCACAGGAACGCCGACATCCATATCCATGATCTTTCAATGCTTACCGGGTACTGCGCAGGATGGTCGCTCAAGCAGCTCATCCAGGAAGGTCTCGGCGGCATCAGCGGCAAGATCACTTCCGCACCCGCATCGCATCTTTCGGTGCTCTGCAATCAGATGGTCAACTTCCTCGGAATCATGCAGAATGAATGGGCAGGCGCGCAGGCGTTCTCATCATTTGACACATATCTTGCTCCTTTTGTGAAGGCCGATAATCTTTCCTATAGAGAAGTTAAGAAATGCATAGAGTCGTTCGTATACGGCGTCAATACCCCTAGCCGCTGGGGAACACAGGCACCGTTCTCAAACATCACGCTTGACTGGACAGTTCCTGCGGACCTTGCTGAGCTTCCGGCGCTTGTCGGCGGCAAGGAGATGGACTTCAAGTACAAGGACTGCAAGGAAGAGATGGACATGATCAACAAAGCGTTCATCGAGACGATGATCGAAGGCGATGCCAACGGAAGAGGATTCCAGTATCCTATCCCGACATATTCGATCACGCGTGATTTCGACTGGTCCGATACCGAGAACAACAGGCTTCTCTTTGAGATGACCAGCAAATACGGAACGCCTTATTTCTCGAACTATATCAATTCCGACATGGAGCCTTCGGATGTAAGGAGCATGTGCTGCAGACTCCGTCTGGATCTGCGCGAGCTCCGCAAGAAGACTGGCGGGTTCTTCGGCTCAGGTGAATCAACGGGTTCCGTCGGAGTCGTTACGATAAATATGCCGAGGATCGCATACCTTGCAACTGACAGGGATGATTTCTACAGAAGACTGAACCGCATGATGGATATCTCTGCGAGATCGCTCAAGATCAAGCGCGGCGTCATCACGAGGCTTCTCGATGAAGGACTCTATCCTTATACGAAGAGATATTTAGGAAGCTTCGACAACCACTTCTCAACGATCGGACTCATCGGAATGAATGAAGTCGGACTCAATGCCAACTGGCTGCGCGCCGACATGACCGATCCGAAGACACAGGAGTTCACGAAGGAAGTTCTGAACCATATGCGTGAGAGGCTTTCAGACTATCAGGAAATGTACGGAGATCTCTACAATCTTGAAGCTACGCCTGCGGAGTCGACGACTTACCGTCTTGCGAAGCATGACAAGAAACGCTGGCCGAACATCAAGACGGCGGGACATCCCGGAGATACTCCTTACTATACGAACTCATCGCATCTGCCTGTTGATTTCACGCCCGATATTTTCGATGCGCTCGACATCCAGGATGAGCTCCAGACACTTTACACGAGCGGAACTGTTTTCCATGCTTTCCTCGGAGAGAAGCTTCCCGACTGGAAGGCTGCTGCATCCCTCGTTCGTAAGATCGCAGAAAACTATAAGCTTCCTTATTATACCTTGAGCCCGACTTATTCAGTCTGCCGCGAGCACGGATATCTGGCCGGCGAAGTCAAGACATGTCCTCACTGCGGAACGGCGACAGAGGTTTACTCGAGGATCACAGGCTACTACCGTCCGGTTCAGAACTGGAACGACGGAAAGAGCCAGGAATACAAGAACAGGGTTGTTTACGATATCGCGAACAGCAGCATGAAACGCCCGTTGACTGCCGTAGTCAAAATGTCCGGAACCGACGCAAACGCGAAGGTCGAGGTCGAGCCGGCAACGAATGTGAAATATCTGTTCACAACGAAGACATGCCCTAACTGCAAGCTTGCCAAGGAATACCTGAAGAACGAGAGCTACGTTCTCATCGATGCCGAGGAGAACACTGAGCTTGCTCAGCGCTACGGGGTGATGCAGGCACCCACTCTTGTCGTCGTGAGCGGCGACAAGGTAAGGAAATACGCTAACGCTTCGAACATACGCAAGTACGCTGAAACTATGGAGATGGTCACGGTATAGAATTCAATCTTTTAAGATCCTGCCCGACAGGGCAGGATTTTTTAAGGATAGGAGAAAACAATGATATCAAAACTTATTGACTCGATCAGAAAAAAAGAAGCCCCGATAGCGGTCGGACTCGATCCGATGCTCTCATATGTTCCGTCATGGATAACCGAAAAAGCCATAGCGGAGCACGGAGAAACGTTTGAAGCTGCAGGGTCTGCCATACTTGAGTTCAATAAGGCAATAATAGACAGCGTCTGCGATCTCGTTCCTGCGGTCAAGCCTCAGATAGCGATGTATGAACAGTTCGGAATACCGGGACTTAAGGCATTTACCGAAACAGTCAGCTACTGCCGCGAGAAGGGACTGTTCGTTATAGGCGACGTGAAGCGCGGCGACATAGGATCGACGAGCGAAGCGTACGCGAGCGCCCATATCGGTAAGGTGAAAATAGGTAACACAGCCCTTCCGGTTTTCGATGAGGATTTCTGCACTGTCAATCCCTACCTCGGATCCGATGGCATAAAGCCTTTTATAGAGGCATGCAACGAATGCGACAAGGGGATTTTCGTCCTCGTCAAGACGAGCAATCCGTCGAGCGGTGAATTCCAGGACAGGGTACTTCATGACGAGGATTCGACGCTTTACGAGTCGGTGGGATTCAAGGTGAACGAGTGGGCATCGCTTTCAATGGACGGCAGATACAGTAACATCGGCGCGGTTGTCGGCGCGACATATCCTAAGATGGGCGAGATACTGAGGCGCATCATGCCGAAGTCATACATTCTCGTTCCCGGCTACGGCGCTCAGGGCGGAACCGGAAAGGACCTCGCACCTTTCTTCGACCGTGACGGCCTCGGCGCGATAGTCAACAGCTCGCGCGGCATCATCGCGGCATACAAGAAGGAAAAGTATGCCAAGTTCGGCGATAAGGCATTCGCTGATGCATCACGTGCCGCGGTACTCGATATGAAAGAAGACATACGCGTAAACGTTTTTAAGTGATCAGGGAGATAAGTCAGCAAGATGGAGCGGTACAAAGAGGAATTCATAGAGTTCATGGTTGAGTCGGACGTTCTTAAGTTCGGCGATTTTACGTTAAAGAGCGGAAGAAAATCACCTTTCTTCATGAATGCGGGCGCATATGTCACCGGCGGGAGCTTAAAGAGGCTCGGCGAGTATTATGCGAAGGCGATACATGAGAACTACGGGGATGATTTTGACATTCTGTTCGGACCTGCGTACAAGGGCATACCTCTCGCGGTCACAACCGCCATGGCATATTCCGAGCTTTACAAAAAGCAGGTCAGGTACTCTAGCAACCGCAAGGAAGCAAAGGACCACGGCGATGCCGGAATACTTCTCGGAAGCCCGATGAAGGACGGCGACAGAGTCGTCATGATCGAGGATGTCACGACATCCGGAAAATCGATCGAGGAGACGCTTCCGGTCATTAAGGCTCAGGGCGACGTGAAGGTCATAGGCCTTATGGTATCCCTCAACAGACAGGAGCTCGGCCTTGGCGGAAAGATGGCGGCTCTCGATGAGATAACCGAGAAGTACGGTTTTCCCGCACGGGCGATAGTTACGATGTCCGAGGTCACCGAGCATCTTTACGGACGCGATGTTTGCGGCAAAGTCGTCATCGACGACGCTATCAAGACTGCGATAGACGGATACTACAGAACATACGGTGCATAAATGGGCAAGCCTGTTAAGATACGCAAGAAAAAAAGCTTCATGTTCACGACCAGGCATTATTCCTTCATGAGCATCATGGGAATACTGCTCGGCGTTTTCTGCGTCTGCGTGATCACGACATCCGTTGCGTTCAGCTACGGCAAGGCCGGGAACATCGACAGGGGCTTCGGCGGTATCGGAATATTCTCGATGATCCTGAACGTGATCGGCTGCATCTGCGGAACTATAAGCCTCGGTGAGCGCGATATCTACATCACGCCTGCTATCGCCGCGATCGTGCTGAATGGTGTTCAGATACTCGGATGGGCCGCCATGATAATCATTTCTGCTTTAGCTTAGGAGACATTTATGACAGGAACAGAAAATGAACTGATAGATGAGCGTTATGAGCTCGTGATGGAAAGAATACGCGAAGCTGCGGGAGAGGATGCCTTCGGGGAGCCTCTTCTTCCGTTCTTTGGGACGTGCGCTGATTTTCTCGTGATGCTCGCGAAGATTCTTGAGCGCTCACTTAGCGGCGGCATCAGCAGTGTTTCAACAGAAGAGCTTGCCGCCGAAAATCATGCGCTTTACGCCGACATACTTCCGGGCAGATATGAAAGGAGCTTCGCAGATCCTGATCATATAGTCCCGCTTTTTGAAAACGCCGGCATCCCTGACGGAAAGAAGATAGCGCAGTACCTGTCATTCCTCTATACTGAGATCAGAGGACTCATTCCGTATGCATACGAGGGCCGCAAGGAGATATTCGTTATCTTTGCGGAGTTTTTTATGGAAATATACACGCTCTTCCGCCTCTCAGCCGTTGAAGGCGGATATCCTGAGGCGGATGCCGTAAGGGATATTATCTACTGGTTCGAGAGCGATAACTGCGATGTCATCATTCCGGACAGCACGGCATCAAAGATAGATCCGTCGGATGATTTTCTCCGCAAGATCGTGTGCACTGCCGACCTTTCCGATGAGAGATATCTGTACCTTTCAGGTGAGTACGTTACACAGAACGAGATAAGGACGGCAAAGTTTCTGAACACTCTGTCAGAGGATGAGATAAGGTCGATGGCCGATACGTTCACCGAAGGGTACAGAACAGGTTTTGTAAAGGCCGGCAAGCCGATAGATAAGAAGAGGAGCGCGAACATCAGATACAGCCTCGGATTTGAGAGAGTCGTAAGGGCCGCCGTCGCAAACTTCATCCGGATGGGACTCGAGTCAGTCATCTACAGGGCAGGCACGCTGTCGCTTACCGGAAGGGGAGTGAACCGGAACGGTTTTTACGGAGCTATCCCGAACAGACAGTACGACTACGATCATAAGGATGATGCCGCGATATATTTAGATGCCGATTTTGTTACACGAAGGCTCGAGGTACTGACGGAGAGCTATGCAAGCCGCAAGAAGCTCGCAAACACGCATGCGGGTCCCGCAGTAATGGAAGTTTTCGGCGAGAAACCGTTCACGCCGGCTGTCAAGGAGAATGCCGTACATCACACCGAGAAGACTCAGAAGCTTTCAGTAAGCTATAGCGCGAAGGCGTCGCTCATCGTCAACGAATACATCATCGGTGAGGAGAGGAGCTTCACGATAATCTCTTATCCCACGCCTCAGATCGGGGATGATTTTGAGCGGATCTTCGCGGAGACCGTAAAGCTCAACACACTTCCCTATAAGAAGTACGAAGAGATACAGCAGAAGATAATAGATGCGCTCGATACAGCAGAGTATGTGCATGTAAAAGGAAAGGGCGAAAATATCACCGACCTTAAGGTTTGGCTGCATACCCTTACGGATCCGTCAAAGGAGACGAATTTCGAGAACTGCGTTGCGGACGTCAACATCCCTGTCGGCGAAGTGTTCACTTCTCCGAAGCTTACAGGAACAAAAGGCGTGCTGAACGTTACGAAAGTGTTCCTGAACGGCCTTCTGTATAAAAACTTAACACTCAAGTTCACCGACGGGATGATTGCGGACATGTCATGCGATAACTATGATAATGAAGAGGACAACCGGAAGTTCATCAAGGACAATCTTATGTTCAAGCATGACACTCTTCCGATCGGAGAGTTCGCGATAGGGACCAACACGACTGCGTACCGCATGGCCAGAGATTTCGACATTGAAGGCGTGCTTCCTATCCTGATCGGTGAGAAGACCGGTCCTCATTTCGCGGTCGGCGATACGTGCTACAGCCACGAGGAGGACGTGCCGGCTTTCAATCCCGACGGAAAGGAAGTCATAGCGCGCGAGAACGAAGTATCTGCAAAGCGCACAACGAACATTGACGAAGCATATTTCCAGTGCCATACGGACATCACTATCCCGTATGATGAGCTGGACTTCATAAGAGCTATCGGCAAAGATGGCTCAGTCTCGATAATCGAGGACGGAAAGTTCGCCCTGCCCGGAACGGAAGAGCTGAACATACCGCTCGAGTAACAACTTTAGAATTTATTTTAAAGCAGGAAACGGAGGAAGATATGGCAACGGTAGGAATTGTTATGGGATCCGATTCGGATCTTAAGGTAATGAGCAAAGCGGCCGAGATACTCGAGCAGTTCGGGATCGATTACGACATGAGGATCATTTCCGCTCACAGGGAGCCGGACGTGTTTTTCGAGTATGCAAGGACTGCAAAGGATAAGGGAATGAAAGTCATAATCGCGGGAGCCGGAATGGCAGCCCATCTGCCCGGAATGTGTGCGGCGATCTTCCCTCTGCCTGTTATAGGCGTGCCGATGCACACAACTTCGCTCGGCGGACGCGACAGTCTCTATTCGATAGTACAGATGCCGTCCGGCATTCCGGTTGCGACGGTTGCTATAGGCGGAGGAGCGAATGCAGGTCTTCTTGCCGTGAAGATGCTCGCTATATCAGACAGCTCGCTTCTTGAAAAGCTGGAAAAGTATGCCGCAGACCTTAAGGCCGCGGTCGTAAAGAAAGACGAAAAGCTTTCTGAAAAAGGATACAGGGACTACGAAAACTGATCAGCAAAAAGGAGGAACGGATGGATTACAGAAAAGCCGGTGTTGACATTGAAGCAGGGTACAGGTCTGTCGAGCTCATAAAGGACTGTGTCGCCTCAACGAAAAGGGATGAGGTGATAGGCGGGCTCGGCGGGTTCGCGGGTGCATTCTCGATGGCAAAGTACAAGAGCATGGAAGATCCCGTGCTCGTATCGGGAACAGACGGATGCGGCACGAAAGTCAAGCTGGCGTTCATAATGGATAAGCACGATACGATAGGAATAGACGCGGTCGCGATGTGCGTCAACGACATAGTCTGCGGCGGCGCGGAACCTCTTTTCTTCCTTGATTACATCGCATGCGGAAAGAACTATCCGGAGAAGATCGCTTCAATAGTAAAAGGCGTTGCAGAAGGCTGCAGGCAGTCGGGCTGCTCGCTCGTAGGCGGCGAGACGGCGGAGCATCCGGGACTCATGCCGGAAGATGAATACGACCTTGCGGGATTTGCGGTCGGTATCGTTGACAGGAAGAAGATCATCGACGGAAGCAGGCTTGCCGCCGGTGACGTTCTGATCGGTCTTGCTTCGACCGGCGTTCACTCGAACGGATTCTCTCTTGTCAGAAAGATATTCGATATGACGCCCGAAAGCCTGAACGAATACTATGATGAGCTCGGCGGAAAGCTCGGAGACGTGATGCTGACACCTACCAGGATATATGTAAAGGCGCTTCAGAACGCGATGGCGGCAGGCGTTGATATAAAGGCAGTCAGCCACATCACAGGCGGAGGATTTTACGAGAACGTTCCCCGCATGCTGAAAGAAGGCGTGCGCGCGGTCATAAAGAAAGATTCGTACGATATGCCTCCGATCTTCGACCTTATGAAGAAGCGCGGCAACCTTGAAGAGAAGATGATGTACAACACGTTCAACATGGGGATCGGAATGGTCGTTGCAGTTCCTGCAGAAGATGCCGACAAGGCCATGAGCAGCTTTGCCGCCGCCGGCGATAAGGCTTATATCATCGGTTCTGTCGAGGCCGGCGAAAAAGGAGTTGAACTATGCTGAACATCGCAGTGCTCGTCAGCGGAGGCGGGACCAATCTCCAGGCTATAATCGACTCCGTCGAAAATCAGACGCTAAAGGATGTTACGATAAAGTGTGTGATCTCTAATAAGAGCGATGCATATGCGCTCGAGCGTGCAAGAAAGCACGGCATCGCTTCGTCCTGCATAAGCCCGAAGGACTATGGCAGCAAGGAAGAGTACGGCAAGTATCTTGCTGAGTATTTAAAAGAGCAGGGCGTTGAGCTTGTCGTTCTTGCAGGATTTCTCGTAGTGCTCCCGCCGGAGTTCATAAGGGAATTTTCAGGCAGGATAATCAACATTCACCCGTCGCTGATACCGTCATTCTGCGGAGACGGTTTTTATGGGCTGAAGGTTCATGAAGCGGCACTTGCCCGCGGCGTGAAAGTCACGGGAGCTACAGTCCACTATGTCGATGAAGGTACCGACACCGGTCCGATAATACTGCAGAAAGCAGTTGAGGTCGAAGAGGGCGATACGCCCGAGATCCTGCAGAAGCGCGTGATGGAACAGGCGGAATGGGTTATCCTTCCGAAGGCGATAGAAATGATAGCAGAAGATAGGAGGAAGATATGAAGATACTCATTGTAGGCGGAGGCGGAAGGGAACATGCTCTTGCGACGGCCATTGCGAAGTCGCCTCAGGCGGAAAAGATATACTGTGCGCCCGGAAACGCAGGAATAGCTGAACTTGCTGAGCTCGTTCCGATAGGCGTCATGGAGTTCGATAAGCTCGCGGACTTTGCAGTTGAGCACGGCATAGATCTTGCGGTCATAGGACCCGACGATCCGCTCGTCGGAGGAATAGTCGATGTTTTCGAAAAGCGCGGCATCAGGACATTCGGCCCTAAGAAGAATGCGGCGATCCTTGAAGGCAGCAAGGCATTCTCTAAAAACCTCATGAAGAAGTACGGCATTCCTACGGCGGATTACGAGAACTTCGATGACCCGGCAAAGGCGCTTGAGTATCTTGAGACGGCGAAGATGCCGATCGTGCTGAAGGCTGACGGACTTGCACTCGGAAAGGGCGTGCTTATCTGCAACACGCTCGAGGAGGCAAAGGCTGGCATCAATACGCTCATGATCGACAAGAAGTTCGGCAACAGCGGAAACACTGTTGTAATAGAAGAGTTCATGACCGGACGTGAGGTATCGGTTCTCTCGTTCGTTGACGGAAAGACGATAAAGACGATGTCATCTGCTCAGGATCACAAGAGGGCAAAGGACAACGACGAGGGTCTCAATACCGGCGGCATGGGTAATTTCTCGCCGAGCCCTTATTATACTGAAGAAGTCGATGAATTCTGCAAAAAGCACATATACCAGGCAACGGTCGATGCGATGGCCGCGGAGGGAAGGCCTTTTACGGGCGTCATTTTCTTCGGGCTCATGCTGACACCCGACGGTCCTAAGGTGCTCGAGTTCAATGCGAGGTTCGGAGATCCCGAAGCACAGGTCGTTCTGTGCCGTATGAAGAACGACATCATATCTGTTATGAACGCGTGCATCGACGGAAAGCTTTCCGATGTCGATCTCGGGTTCTCCGATGAGGCGGCTGTCTGCGTAGTGCTCGCGAGCGACGGCTATCCGGAACATTACGAAAAAGGATACGAGATAACAGGTCTTGAGAATTTTGCTGGAAAGGAAGGATATTACTGCTTCCATGCAGGAACGAAGCTTGACGGGACAAAGGTTGTTACGAACGGCGGAAGGGTTCTCGGAGTGACCGCGCTCGGCAAGGATATCGCCGAGGCGAGGGCAAGGGCATATGATGCGTGCAGCTGGGTCAATTTCGAAAATAAGTACATGAGAAGCGATATTGCGGTGATCCGCTGAAGAAAATTTTCATTTTTAGTTGACATAAATAAAAACAGAATGTATTATTGTGTTGTGAGCTATCCGTAAAATTGACTTGGGGAGTCAATCGGGATAATTAAGACAGGGGTCTTAATATACTTAAAGGGGAATAGGTATATTATGAAACGTCGTATCATTATGGGGATGGTCGCCGCAGTGCTTCTAGCTCAATGCATTGCGGCCGCATTCCCGGTACAGGTTCATAGCGCAACCGTGTCATCCGGAACGGTCAAAGCCAAGAGCGGGTTCGTAAGAGCAGCCGCTTCGACGTCTTCGGCCGTATCATTCTGTGTCTCTTCGGGTAACGAAGTGGCGATCCTCGGAGAGGAGAAGGGCAAGGACGGCAACACATGGCTCAAGGTAGCCGTCGGCACTTCAGTCGGATATATCCGCTCCGATCTCGTTTCCAAGACTAAAAAACAGGTAACAGTGAGCGATTCGCTCGTTAAGAATGCGCAGGCATCGTCTGCGAATAAGAGTACTGCAGCAACGACGGCAACTGCAACTGCAGCTACAACGGCAACCGCAGCCGCAACCGCAGCAGGGGCTAACGGCATCGTCAAAGGAAGTTCCGTAAGGATGAGAAAGAATGCTTCCCTGACATCAGGAGTCGTTACCTATCTTAATGCGGGTGATCCGGTCAGCATCCTTGCCGAGGGCAAGGCGAGCGACGGACAGATGTGGTATCAGGTCAAGAGGGGAGACCAGACCGGATTCATAAGAAGCGATCTCGTGACGAGAACCGGAGCAAATGCGGCATATGCAGCTTCTGCGAATGCAGAAGGTGCCACTGCCACATCCGCCGCCTCTTCCTCAAGCGTCGTTAAGACGATAGAGCCGGGAGCCGGAATAGTAAAAGGAACTAATGTAAGAATAAGAAGCACTGCGAGCACGTCCGGCGAAATAGTCGGCACGGTCAGCACCGGAACAGGGCTTAAGCTTCTCGGCGTCGAGAAGGCGACCGACAGAGACTGGGTAAAGGTCGAAGCAACTGTTTCTGAAAAAGTAGTAAGCGGATATATCGCAAGGGATTACATCACGGTGACCAAAGAAGTCAAAGAGGTCACTCAGACGACGCAGACGCTGATAGGAAGCGACCCGGGGACTGCCCCTCCGGCATCTTCAACAGTAAGCAGCGAGACGCCTAAAGAGGAGACTCCGCCGGACACCGGACCCGTTGCGGACTCCGCCTCTATTAAAGGGGTTGGGGTGAGGATAAGGCAAGCACCTGTTGACGGCAGCATAGTCTGCCAGCTGTCATCGGGACATCCGCTCACCATTACGAAAGAAACAGACGGAAGCGACAACTACACCTGGTACCAGGTGTCTTTTTCGTATTTGGGAAGCGAACGAACCGGCTATGTTCGCTCGGATCTAGTGACAAGAGCCGAAGCTGAAGCCGGTGATGCACCGGTCGGAAACGAGGATTTCGAGGAGTCCGTATCATCGCTTCCTGATACATACAAGAATGCTCTGAGGGCTATCCACGCGAAACATCCGAACTGGAAATTCGAGGCGGTGGATACAGGGCTTGAATGGTCGGAGACTCTTACTGCGGAGTGCTCTGTCGGCAAGAACCTCGTGTCCAAGAACTCCATAGCCTCGTGGAAATCGACTGCGCCTCAGGCATACAACCAGGCATCCAACCAGTGGTACACGTTCGACGGCGGCAGCTGGGCATCCGCATCGCCCGAGCTCATAGCATACTACATGGATCCGAGGAATTTCCTGAACGAGAGCGGCATTTACATGTTCGAGAAGCTCGACTATTCGGACACGCAGACCAGCAGCAGCGTTTCCAGGATGCTTGCGGGCACGTTCATGAGCGGTGACGTCAATGACTCGGACGGAACGGCTTTCAACTATGCGGAAATGTTCAGGCAGGTCGGAGAGCAGACAGGTGTCAGCCCGTATCTTCTTGCCGGAAGAGCGCTTCAGGAGCAGGGCGTAAGAGGTGCAAGCCAGAGCATTTCAGGAACAGTGGCAGGATATGAAGGTTACTACAACTTCTTCAACATAGGCGCATACGCTTATAGCGGCAGGAGCGCCACGATCAACGGACTCATATATGCGAAGGGCTCTGACGAGAACATGGCGCGTCCGTGGAACACGAGAGCGAAATCGATATACGGAGGAGGCAGATACCTCTCCGAGAAATTCGTATCGAAGGGACAGAACACGCTGTACTTCCAGAAGTTCAACGTAGTGAACAGGGAGAATACACTGTATTCGCACCAGTACATGTCGAACATCCAGGCGGCGTCATCCGAAAGCTCAAGGCTTCAGCTCGCATACCTCGGAGACGACGAGGAGCTGACGTTCCGCATCCCGTTCTACCGGAACATGCCGGAGAGCCAGTGCACGAAGCCTACATCGGATTCGAACCCGAATACGTACCTTGCATCGCTTTCGATAAGCGGCGGAGAGCTTTCTCCGGCATTCTCGGGAGTTACCGACAAGTATACGGTGACGGTAAGCCCGGATCAGGAATCCGTCGAGATCAAGGCAACGCCTGTATGTTCATCGTCATCAGTCGGCGGCACGGGCGTATATCCGATACAGCCGGGCACGAACACGCTGTATGTCGGCTGCAAGGCCCAGAACGGATCGATCAAGGCATATACCATTACGGTTTACAGATAAGATAAAGAGAAGCATCAAGAAAAGGCATCAAGAAAGAAGGAAGAAAATGAAGCATTTATCGAAAATCATTCCAGTGGCATTTATCGCGGCGTTGACTGTCTTGGCGGCTGAGCCCGTATATGCCGAAGGTCTCAGCGTATCAGCCGATAAGGAGACATGCGAGATAGGTGAAAGCGTAACGGTGACCATAGACGCCGAGGCGATCGAAGGCGAGGCTCCGCCTGATGTTGAAGTTAATTTCAACGCGGCAAGACTCAATTTCGAGGACTGCTCAGCTGAGTATGGCGGAGGCGGCGGCGGACTCGTGACTTTCAAAGAGAAGAAAGCTACGGTCACTTTCACGACGTTATCAGGCGGAAATGCAGAAGTGAGCGTAACCGCAACTGCAGAAGATGCTGAATCTCCCGAGACCGCATCAGTTTCGGTGAGCGTGAACGGAGAGGATACCGCGGCAGCTACAGAGGGTGTAGACCTTACTGAGACCGGTGTCAGCGAAGGAACGATAGATGCAGGCGACGGCAGAGTCGTGCAGGCTGTTTTCGCGGAGGAGTTCAAGCCCGTTCTGTTCCACAAGGAGACGGCAGATTTTAACGGACAGACGGTCGAATGCGCGAAGTTCGACATGGGAGACTTAAGCCTTCTTTATACGACCGATGCATCCGGCGCGGACGGCAGATTCATGATTCTCAACGCCTCAACCGGTGAGCTCAGCGATTTCAGGATGATCCAGGGCATCGAAAACCGTTTCATCATCGTTCTTCCCGAATGCGAAGGACCGATACCCGACAATTACACTAAAGCAGTTCTCGAATGGGCCGGGCAGACGCTCACCGCATACATGAAAACGAGCGTTGCCGCAGGAAACACAGAGGAAGTGAACGGGATGGACCCTTCGGATTTCTTCCTCGTATACGCGATGAGCTCAGAAGGGAACAAGGGCTGGTACAGATATGACAAGAACGAGGGAACCTATCAGAGATTCTTCGATCCTGATGCTTTTCCCGAGCAGGAGGGCGAAGGAGAGAGTGATGAGTCATCCGATTCAGAGAATGGCATAGGGATCCTCGATAAATACATTCCGAGAAACATACAGTCGATACTTCTTCTCGTCTGCGCACCGCTTGCGCTGATACTTCTTATCGTCATCATAATACTTGCGGTACGCCTGCATGAATATGCAGAGGACCTTGACGCAATGTATGACGGTTATTACGGCGATGAGGAAGAGGACGAAGAAGACGCCGAAGAACAGTATGTCAGAAGACCTGCGAAGCCTGGTGCAGTAACGGCTGCTTCTTTAGTCGGAAAATCCATGTCAAGAGATGATGAGGAAGAGGAAGCAGAAGACGAAGAAGAAGCAGAAGACGACGAGGAAGAAGACGACGAAGATGAAAGACGGTATGCGTCAAGACCGTCAAGACCTGCCGATGATGAAGACGAAGATGATGAGGATGAAGCAGAAGACGAAGAAGAGGAAGAAGACGAAGACGACGAAGACGACGGCAGACCGAACATAGACGAGATGGACGACGAAGAATACGAAAGGTATTACATGTCGCTCTCAAGAAAAGAAAGACGCGAGCTCGCGAAGGAAGAAAAGTGGCGCGCCAAGGAAGAGAAGAAGGCGGCCAAGAGACGTGCGCAAGGGTACGAGGAAGCTACTCCGATGGACTGGAGCGCCTTCGAGAAGGAGCGTGAAGAAGCCTCTGACAGAAAGAAACCGCTTCCTCCGAGAAAGAAAACTGTTCATCCCGAGGATCTTGAAGAGAAGCCCCATGTTATGCATGAGGAAGACCAGAGAGAAAGACAGCGCAGGCTTTTCGAACAGCAGCAGCGCATTGAAGAGCAGCGCAGGATAGAAAAAGAACGTCAGGAAGCCGAAGCGCAGAAGGAACAGCAGAAGTTCATAGCATCAAGAGCGGAAGATAACGATCTTGATGAGGATTTCCAGTTCGAGTTCCTGAATCTCGACTGACAGGCACAAAAAGGAGATCTAAATGTCACGTAAATACACGGAGAAAGCATGGATGGTGCTTTCGCTCGCAAAACAGCTTTCGGACGGATTCAAGCACGGATATGTCGGAAGCGAGCATCTTCTTCTCGCGCTCAGCATGGAAAAAGGCGGAGTGGCGGCGATGGTGCTTGCCGCTAACGACATAGACGAGGAGAAGATCGTAAAGCTCATTGACGAGCAGATAGCCCTTCCCGGGAAAATCGCTAAGAAGGAGCGTGAAGGCTTCACGCCGAAGGTCGAGTCGATCCTTGACCTCGCGCAGGAACTCGCGCAGTCTTTTGATTCCGAAGAGATCGGAACGGAGCATCTGCTTCTTGCGATAATTTCTGATGCGGACAATCTTGCGCTCCGCCTCATCAACACGCTCGCGGTCAATCCGCAGAAGCTTTTCGCCGACACGCTCGTTGCGATGGGCGAAAATCTCGAGGATTACAAGGAGCAGATAAAGGCAACGGTAAGGCATGCAGGAAGCCCGCAGGGCATGCTCATAGAGCAGTACAGCCGCGATCTTACGGCACTTGCCGCAGAGGGCAAGCTCGATCCGGTCATCGGAAGGGATGCCGAGATCACGAGGATGATCCAGACGCTCTCGAGAAGAACGAAGAACAATCCGTGCCTCATCGGTGAGCCCGGAGTAGGCAAGACCGCGATAGTAGAAGGCCTCGCGCAGCGCATTGTTGACGGCGCGGTGCCTGATACGGTTGCCGATAAGAGGCTCCTTACTCTCGATCTTTCCGCCATGGTAGCGGGAAGCAAGTACAGAGGAGAGTTCGAGGAGAGGATAAAAAGAGTCATAAACGAAGTCATAACCGAAGGGAACATACTTCTTTTCATGGACGAAGTCCATACGATAATCGGCGCAGGCGGTGCGGAAGGCTCGATAGATGCGAGCAACATTTTAAAGCCGTCCCTTGCCCGCGGAGAAGTCCAGCTGATAGGTGCGACGACGTATGACGAATACAGGAAGCATATCGAGAAAGATGCGGCGCTCGAGAGAAGGTTCCAGCCGATCTATGTGGAAGAGCCGTCAGAGGAAGGCTGCATCGCGATACTTCGCGGGATCGCGCGCGGATACGAAAAGCACCACGGTGTGAAATATGATGATGATGCTTTAGTTGCAGCCGTGAAGCTTTCCGCGAGATACGTAAACGACAGATTCCTTCCCGACAAAGCAATCGACCTCATCGATGAAGCGGCATCAAAAGTGCGGCTCGGAAACCTCATCGATCCGAAGGATGTCAATGCTCTGAAAGAGAAGCTGAAAGAGATCGAAAAAGAGGAAGAGGAGTGCTTAAAGAGCAGCGATATCGAAGGATTTTCGGCTAAGAAGAAAGAGGCCGAGAAGCTTCAGCGCCAGATCGATAAGAAGCTTGAAGGGAAAAAGAAGAAAAGCAGCGTTTCGGTAACGAAAGAGGATATCGAGGGGATTGTTGCAAGCCTTACGAGGATACCTGTAGAGCGGCTTTCAGAGTCCGAGAGCAGCAAGCTATTAAAACTCGAGGACGAACTTGCGAAATCAGTCATAGGGCAGTCTGAGGCAGTAAGCGCGGTCGCGCGCGCCATAAAGCGCGGAAGGGTCGGACTCAAGGAAGCGGACAGGCCGATCGGATCCTTCCTGTTCTTAGGACCTACCGGCGTAGGAAAGACAGAGCTTTCAAAGACGCTCGCGAAGGTGCTCTTCGGCACGGAGAATGCGCTGATCCGCGTCGATATGTCTGAATACATGGAAAAGCATACCGTTTCGAAGATGATCGGCTCGCCTCCGGGATACGTCGGATTCGAGGAGGGCGGACAGCTTTCTGAGAAAGTAAGGCGCAATCCATATTCAGTCGTTCTTTTCGACGAGATAGAAAAGGCACATCCAGATGTGTTCAACATACTCCTTCAGGTACTTGATGACGGTCATATCACCGATTCGAACGGGCGGAAGGTGAGTTTTAAGAACACGATAATCATCATGACGAGCAATGCGGGAGCTAACAGGATAATCGACCCGAAGAAGCTCGGATTCATCACGCAGACCGACGAGAAGAGCGACCATGACCGTATGAAATCGGGCGTCATGGAGGAAGTCAAGAACACGTTCAAGCCCGAGTTCATCAACCGTATAGATGAGATAGTCGTATTCAGGACATTGAATGATGATGACCTGAAGAAGATCGTTTCGCTACAGACGAAGGAGCTGTGCGACAGGGCGTTCGAATCACGCGGCATCAAGCTTCGCATAACGGATTCCGCGAAGAAACTCGTTGCCGCGAAAGGAAACGACAAGAAGTTCGGTGCAAGGCCGATAAGAAGAGCGGTTCAGACGATGCTCGAGGATCCGCTCGCGATGGAGCTTCTTGAAGGCAGGTTCAAGGAAGGTGACGAAGTGACGATACGGGCGAAGGGAGACAAGATAGTTTTCTCTTAGAGCGCAATATATTTGTGGATAAAATATCCGAGACAGCATATAATGTTTTTAGTACTTACAGATGATTATGGGGATCGTTTGAGAGGAGGTAAAAATGTCTGCAGTTTCTGAACTGATCCGTAAGGAAGATGGCGGTGCCATCAGCTTCGGCAACCACACGCTCGATGCCAAGGCCAAGGTCGAGGATTTCGATGTTGCCGGCAATCTTTATAAGGTCAAGACATTCAAGGAACTTACGAAGCTCGAGAGGGACGGGATGTTCGTATATGAGTCCGAGCCCGGAACGAGCGTGAACGATTTTAAAGTCATGCCGGACGGCGTTTCCTTCACGGTATGCGGTGATGAGGATGCGATGATCACTGTCGGCCTCAAAGAGGACACGGAATACAGCGTCAGCATCGCCGGCAAGAACATAGGCAGGATCAGAACTAACCTTGGCGGAAAGCTCAGCATCTCAGTTGAGCTCGAAGGTAAAGGAGAAATAAACGTAAAGGTTGTAGAGTAGTTAATGGCAAAAGGCAGACCTTCCACGTCGTTCTTCTGCAACGAATGCGGGTACGAATCGTCCAAATGGATGGGACAGTGTCCGGCCTGCAAGTCGTGGAACACGTTCGTGGAAGAGCCGGCAGGCAGAACGGCACAATCATTGTCAGGCAGAGCGCGTACGAACGCTCCGGAACCGATGAGCGTTTCAGCGGTTTCGCTTGAATCGCTTGAGCGGTATGTAACGGGCATGTCTGAGCTTGACAGGGTTTTGGGAGGCGGTATAGTACCGGGCTCCCTTGTTTTAGTTGGCGGAGATCCCGGTATCGGAAAATCTACCCTGCTCCTGCAGGTGTGCCGCAATCTTGCTTCATCCGGCAGAAAGGTCCTATATATTTCCGGCGAGGAATCGCTTGCGCAGATAAAGATGCGCGCGATGCGGCTCGGGGAATTTGCGGATGACCTGCTGCTTCTTTGCGAGACAGATCTTTCGGCGATAGAAGAAGTCATCAGGAAGCATAAGCCTGCCGCCGCAGTCATAGACAGTATCCAGACGATGTACTCTGACAGCGTATCGTCAGCTCCCGGAAGCGTATCACAGGTCAGGGAAGCTACGAATGTTCTGATGATGATCGCAAAAAGCCTTTCGGTATCCGTGTTCATCGTCGGACACGTCACGAAGGAAGGTACGGTCGCCGGTCCGCGTGTCCTTGAACACATGGTGGACACGGTGCTCTATTTTGAAGGAGACCGCTATGCATCGTACAGAGTATTGCGTGCGGTAAAGAACAGGTTCGGCTCTACGAACGAGATAGGAGTTTTCGAGATGATGGGCTCGGGACTTGCAGAAGTTGCGAACCCTTCGGAATACATGCTGAGCGGACGCCCGAAAGATTCATCGGGTTCGTGCGTAGTCTGCGCGATGGAAGGAACGCGTCCTCTCCTCGTTGAGATACAGGCGCTCGTATGCCGCTCCAGCTTCGGGATACCGAGGCGTCAGGCAACGGGATGCGATCCTAACAGAGTCAACCTTCTCATGGCGGTACTCGAAAAAAGGATGGGCTTAAAGCTCGGAGAGTGCGACGCATACGTGAACATCGCCGGCGGGATGAAGATGAATGAGCCGGCAATCGATCTCGGGATCGCTCTCGCGGTAACTTCGAGCTTTACGAATACGGTCATTTCCGATGATACGGTCGTGTTCGGAGAGGTCGGGCTTTCAGGCGAAGTAAGGTCGGTAAGCCTCGTAAATAACCGTGCCGCCGAGGCCGCAAAGCTCGGATTCGGACGGATCATAGCTCCTTTGGGAAACGCCGATCAGCTGAAGGAGATCAAAGGACCTAAGATCATCACGGTAAGCACCCTTGCGGATGCGATACGCGCGATCGGATAACTCAAGAAAAGGGAAAAGAAAAATGGTAAGACGTATCTATGTTGAAAAGAAGCGTGCCTACGCGGCCGCAGCGAATGAACTGCTCGAAGACCTCAAAGGCTATCTGAAGCTCGAAGGGCTTACGAATGTCAGGATACTCATAAGATATGACATTGAGAACCTTGATGATGACGTTTTCGAGACCGCGAAGAACTGTGTGTTCAGCGAACCGCCTCTCGATGATCTTTATGAGGATGATTTTCCACATGATGACAGCGACCGGATTTTCTCAGTTGAGTATCTTCCGGGACAGTTCGACCAGCGCGCGGATTCCGCCGTGCAGTGCGTGCAGTTCCTTTCGGCAGACGCGTCACCGATAATAAAGACCGCAGTCAGCTACTGCCTTAGCGGCACTATCTCGGGTGAAGAGTTCGAGTCGGTAAAATCATACTGCATCAACCCCGTCGACTCGAAAGAGACAGGAATGGAAAAGCCCGAGACTCTTGCCGCGAAGTTCGATGAGCCGGCGGACATAAGCATATATGACGGATTTACGAAGATGGGCGAAGACGAGCTGAAGAAGCTTTACGATTCGCTCGGACTTGCGATGACGTTCAAGGATTTTCTCCATATCCAGAATTATTTTGCAAAAAGCGAAAACCGCGATCCGTCAGTTACGGAGATACGCGTGCTCGATACATACTGGAGCGATCACTGCCGCCATACGACTTTCTCGACTGAGCTTACCGATGTAGAGTTCGAGGACGGATTCTATACCGCTCCGATAAAGAAGAGCTATGAGGACTATCTGAAGGCAAGAAGCGATGTTTACGCCGGCAGGGACGATAAGTTCGTATGCCTCATGGACATTGCCCTCATGGGAATGAAAGAGCTGAAAAAGCAGGGCAAGCTCGCCGACCAGGAGGAATCCGATGAGATAAACGCATGCTCGATAGTAGTTCCTGTTACGATCGACGGCAAAGAAGAGGAATGGCTCGTAAGCTTCAAGAACGAGACTCACAACCATCCTACCGAGATAGAGCCTTTCGGAGGCGCGGCAACATGCCTCGGCGGTGCGATAAGGGATCCCTTATCGGGAAGAAGCTATGTATATCAGGCGATGCGCGTCACCGGCGCTGCAGACCCGACGGTATCGATGAAGGATACGCTTCCCGGAAAGCTGCCGCAGAGAAAGCTCGTGCGCGGCGCAGCAAGCGGATACAGCTCATACGGCAATCAGATCGGACTTGCTACAGGTTATGTCAAGGAAATATATCATCCTGATTATGTCGCGAAGCGTATGGAGATCGGTGCGGTCATGGGTGCCGCTAAAAGATCGAACGTAGTTCGTGCGACATCTGATCCGGGTGATGTCATCATACTGCTCGGCGGCAGGACCGGACGTGACGGCTGCGGCGGAGCAACAGGATCATCAAAGGCCCACACCTTGTCTTCGATAGAGACATGCGGAGCAGAGGTGCAGAAGGGAAATGCGCCTACGGAGCGAAAACTTCAGCGTCTGTTCAGACGGCCTGAGGTTTCAAAACTCATAAGAAAATGCAATGACTTCGGTGCAGGCGGCGTATCGGTTGCGATAGGCGAGCTTGCGGATGGACTACTCATAGATCTCGACAAGGTTCCGAAGAAGTACGCGGGACTTGACGGAACGGAGCTTGCGATCTCCGAATCACAGGAGAGAATGGCAGTTGTCGTAGCCGCGGATGATGTCGATAAGTTCCTTTCATATGCGGCAGAAGAAAACCTCGAGGCCGTGGAGGTGGCAACTGTAACGAAGGAGCCGAGGCTCATCCTTACGTGGCGCGGCAAAGAGATAGTCAATCTTGAGAGGGCGTTCCTCGACACGAACGGCGCGCACCAGGAAACACAGGTATTTGTCAACGTACCTGAAAAGAAGCCGTTCTTTGAGACGCCGCTTATCGATAAAGTTGCAGATGACATAGCAGCGGGCGATTTTACCGCGGCAGTTACCGATTCGCTTTCAGACCTCAACGTATGCTCGCAGAAAGGCCTTGTAGAGATGTTCGACTCATCAATAGGAGCCGGCAGCGTGCTGATGCCTTACGGCGGTAAGACGCAGCTTACGGAAACGCAGGTCATGATCGCGAAGCTCCCTGTCTATGAAGGCAAGTGCAGTACGGTTACGATGATGAGCTACGGATTCGATCCGTTCCTTTCAAGCTGGAGCCCTTATCACGGCGCGGTTTATGCAGTCGCAGAATCAGTTGCGAAAATCGTGAGCGCCGGAGGAGATTATTCGAAGATAAGGTTCACTTTCCAGGAATACTTCAGAAGGATGACGGCCGAGCCGTCAAGATGGAGCCAGCCGTTCGCAGCGCTTCTCGGTGCTTTTGCGGCACAGATGGGATTCGGCCTGCCTTCGATAGGAGGAAAGGATTCGATGTCGGGATCGTTCAACGACATTGACGTACCGCCCACGCTCGTATCGTTCGCGGTTGATGTTGCCGACGGAAGTGATGTTATAACGCCTGAGCTTAAGACGGCCGGTGACAAGCTCGTGCTCGTTGAAACATCAAAGGATGAGTTTTGCATCATAGATTTCGAGAACGCAAAGGATCAGTATTCCAAGTTCACGAAAGATGCTGAATCAGGACTTATCAAGGCGGCATATGCAGTAAGCGGATACGGAATAGCATCTGCTCTTTGCAAGATGGCGTTCGGTAACAGTTTAGGATTTAAGATAGAGCATTCATTCGACTTCAAGAAGCTTTTTGTTCCGGGATTTTCATGGATAGTTGCAGAAGTTTCAGGAGGCGATGTCGGAAAGCTTTCAGTTCAGTATACTGTATTAGGCGAAGTAACGGACGACGGCATGGTAAGCTACGGCAGCTCATCGGTTCCGTTAGCCGATGCTCTTGCGGCATGGAAAAAGCCTCTTGAGAAAGTTTTCCCGACAAGAAGCTATACAGATGATAAGCCTCTTGCCGACAAGATCTATAAAGGCAGCGATCACGGCAGGAGCGTTTATGTTTGCCGTAACAAGGTCGCAAAGCCGACAGTTTTCATACCGGTATTTCCGGGCACGAACTGCGAATATGACAGCGCGAAAGCTTTCGAGCGTGCAGGCGCAGATGTCATAACACAGGTGTTCGCGAACAGGAATCCTGAGGACATAAGGGAATCAGTAGGAAAGTTCAGGAACGGAATCAAAAAATCTCAGCTCATTATGTTTCCCGGAGGATTTTCGGCAGGCGATGAGCCTGACGGCTCTGCGAAATTCTTCGCGACGGCGTTCAGGAACGAAGCATTATATGAGGCGGTCACGGATCTTCTCGAAAACCGCGACGGACTTGCTCTCGGAATATGCAACGGATTCCAGGCTCTTGTCAAGCTCGGGCTTCTTCCGGGCGGAAAGATCACCGGACAGAATGCTGACTCGCCGACGCTTACATACAACACGATCAACAGGCACGTTTCAAAAATGGCTTATACGAAAGTTGTTTCTGATATTTCGCCGTGGCTTTCGCTCGCCGAGGCCGGAAAGACATATGTCATACCGGTATCGCACGGTGAAGGACGTTTTGTAGCAAATGATGATGTAATAGCAGAGCTTTTCGCGAACGGCCAGGTAGCAACGAGATACTGTGATGCTTCCGGCAATATCTCGATGGATGAAGAATACAATGTTAACGGATCCTTTGCCGCGATCGAAGGCATCACGAGCCCGGACGGAAGGATTTTCGGTAAGATGGGTCACTCGGAGAGGCGCGGAGACGGCGTTGCCGTGAACATTTACGGCGAGCAGGATATGCGTATATTCGAATCGGGTGTAGAATACTTTAAGTAATGTATTAACTGACGGGGAAAAAGGATGTTAAGGAACAGAAGCTCCAGAATACCTTCCGTAGCCGGATGGTTCAAGAAGCTGAAGATGGACAGAGCTCTCGCGCAGGTCATCGCAGTCTGCGCTCTGCTTCTTATTGCCTGCATATTCCTTTCCGGATTCCATGTTCACAGGATATATACGACCTTTGAGGAAGCATCATACGATTATGTCTTCGACAGATCGGAGCTCACATCGAAATACTTCGCGGATAACTTTGAAAGAAGAGGAGCGCTCGTTGTCGCTGAAGCACAGGGCTTAGCACAGAGCGATACGATCGATAAGGACAGCATATGCAACTGCCTGAAAGTTCTTGAGGAAACAGGCGAGTTCACATGTGCGCGCTACATCAGCAACCGCGGCATCAAATATCATTCCAACGGATCGATAAATTCGACGATAATGACTCAGTACAACGACAGGATAGATCCTCTTGTTCCTGTAAGCGTGTATGTCAATTTCGATCCCGAACGGTATGATGACGAGATCTGCTTCGGTTCCGCGGTGCTCAAGAACGGGCTTATCCAGGGCTATGTGATAGGTATCGCAAAAGCATCGCTGATGTTCGAAGCAAACGTTCCCGGATCGAAATCGATGGTCAATGAAAGATATCTTACCGATGAGTATGGAAATATCGTTGCCTACATCGTAAACGGAGTGACTTTCAACGGAAAGGACAGCAACACTAAAAAAGGCAAGAACATTTTCGACAAGGAATATCTCGGACACGACTGCATTGATGAGTATGCGGTGACAGAACTCAAGGAAGAGGTTCTGAACGAAGTCAACCAGGATAAGATGATGAACCGGACGATAATGCTTGATGGCAAGAAGGCATATGTGCTCTACAAGCAGCTTTCCGGCAACAGCAGATGGAACTTATTCTATGTCGTAAAATCAGAAGATGTCAGAAAAGAGATCGTCCAGATCCTCATAGAGTCGTTCATGGCGATGTTCGTCGTCATCATCATAATGGCCATAATGGCTATCTTCGTCATAAGATACATCGAGGGTGAGCAGAACAAGGTTTATGATCTCGCATATGTCGATGATCTGACGAGGGCCCCGAATGAGAACGCATTCAAGGAAAGAGCGACGCAGCTCCTTGCAGATAATCCGGACATACCGTATATGCTGGTATGTTTTGATATCGTGAACTTCCGTTACATCAACGAGGGATACGGACATCTTAAAGCCGATATGCTTCTGCGGGACATCGCGGTAGCCCTGCGTGAATCGTATTCGTTCAACGAGACGTTCGGACGTCTTTCGGCGGACAGGTTCGTAGGCCTGTGCGTAGATGACGAGAGAATAGTTGAGCGTAAGGAATTCATCACTGAAAGGCTTGCGAAATCTACCGAAGAGATAGGAATGAAATACCCGATCAAATTCAAGACGGGCATTTACTACATAAGGGATAAGAAGGAGTCGATAAGCGACATGATCGATAAGGCGAACCTCGCCAGAAAATCAGTCATGTCGGTATCGAGAACGCTTGAGGCCGAATACCATGAGCAGCTCATGGAGGAGACGAGAAAACAGGAAAGAGTCGAGTCAAGGATGCACGAAGCGCTTAAAAACGGCGAGTTCAGGCCTTATCTCCAGCCGAAATGGAACATGGCGACGGACCATATATCAGGTGCCGAGGCACTTATCAGATGGGTTGATTCTTCGGGTAAGATCACGCCACCCAATGAGTTCATTCCTGTATTCGAGAGGAACGGATTCATCGAGCAGGTCGACTTCTTCATGCTCGAGGAGGTATGTAAATACATAAGAAGGATGATCGATGAAGGCCGCGAAGTCTATCCTGTTTCGATCAACCAGTCGAGATATCTTCTGTATGATCCGAACTACATCATGAAGGTCCAGGAGATCATGATAAAATACAGGGTTCCGAGAGGACTCATAGAGCTTGAGATAACAGAGACCGTATTCTTCACCGAAAAGGAGAGGATGCTTGAAGTCATGAGGAACTTAAAGGAGTTCAACATGAACCTTTCCATCGATGATTTCGGATCCGGATATTCATCGCTGAACCTTCTGCGCGACATTCCTTTCGATGTGCTGAAAATCGACAGGGGATTCCTTGATGAGTCGGTTCAGAGCGAGAGCGGAAAATGGATACTGCGCAAGATCGTTGAAATGGCGGAAGGACTCAACCTCAAAGTCATATGCGAAGGCGTTGAGACTCATCAGCAGGTTGAGATGCTTCTCGACATCGGCTGCATATATGCACAGGGATTCCTGTATTCGCGTCCTATTCCGCTCGAGGAATTCATGGAGAAGTTCAACCTCCCCGTAGAGGAGGATTCTCCGGTGACGTTCTATATGGATGATTGAAACGATGAATAAGATCGATTACCGCAAGGAGATGGAGAAGGTGACCGCGCAGCTTGACCATAGGGCACGGCTTCTGCTCCATAGCTGCTGCGCTCCGTGCTCAAGCGCATGTCTCGTTACTCTGCTCCCATATTTTGACATCACATGCTTCTATTACAATCCGAACATAACCGATAAGGGTGAGTATTATAAGCGCTATGCGGAGCTTGAGAGGCTTGTGCGGCTTCTCAATGAGGAATATGCGCCGGATGTTTTAATAAAGACAGAAGACGGAGGATATACACCTGACGCTTTTCTTGACATGGCTGTGTCTGAGGGGCTTGAGAGCTGCCCCGAGGGAGGAAGGCGCTGCAGGAGATGCTTTGAAATGAGGCTTTTAAAAACAGAGGAAACAGCTGCAGCAGGCGGCTTTGAGTATTTTACGACTACGCTGACGCTGAGTCCGCTAAAATCCGCAGAGCTGATAAACAGCATAGGTTTTTCGCTTGCCGGCACAGACGGTCCTATCTGGCTTCCTTCAGATTTCAAGAAGAAGGACGGATTCAAAAAGTCGATCGAGCTTTCGAAAAAATACGGACTGTACCGGCAGGATTACTGCGGGTGCATTTATTCTTACAAAGAGAGGCATGAAAATGAAAACAATTCTTGAACAGATATCGGTGATAGCGGCGGATGCATTCGAGCAGGCCGGATATGACAGGTCATACGGAAAAGCTGGAGTCAGCAACAGGCCGGATCTTTGCGAATTCCAGTGCAACGGTGCTATGGCCGGTGCGAAGGAATATCATAAGGCTCCGATAAAGATCGCGGAGGAGGTGGCCGAAAAGCTTGCCGGAAATCCTGCATTCTCCGAGGTCGGCGCAGTCGCTCCGGGGTTCATAAACATAAGCCTTTCGGGTGATTTTCTCGCAGGCTTTCTAAACAGCATAGCCGAAGAAGAAAAGTTCGGGCTCGAGCTGCCCCGGCCTAAGAAGATCATAGTCGATTACGGCGGACCGAACGTTGCGAAGCCGCTCCATGTCGGGCACCTGCGTGCTGCGATCATCGGCGAGAGCGTTAAGCGCATATGCCGCTACATGGGCAATGAGGTTATCGGCGACGTGCATCTCGGTGACTGGGGCCTTCAGATGGGACTCATAATAACCGAGCTTAAAGAGCGCTTCCCCGATCTTCCTTACTTTGATGAAAACTATACCGGCACCTATCCCGAAAATCCCCCGTTCACGCTTTCTGAGCTTGAAGAGATATATCCTGCCGCAAGCGCGCGCTCAAAAGAAGACGAGGCGTACAGAGAGGCCGCGCTCGAAGCGACGAAGCAGCTGCAGAGCGGACGCAGGGGATACCGCGCTATCTGGCAGCATATCATGGATGTCTCTATCCCGGATCTTAAGCGCAACTATGCTGATCTTTCGGTCGAGTTTGACTGGTGGAAGGGCGAAAGCAGCGTTGACGGCATCATCCCTTCTATGGCGGATGATATGAAAAAAAATGGCTTCGCGCATGAGAGCGAGGGCGCACTGGTCGTTGATGTCGCCGAGGAATCCGATACGAAGGAGATACCGCCATGCATGATCTTAAAATCGGACGGCGCGGCGTTATATACGACGACCGACCTTGCGACGATACTTGACCGGATGAATACGTTCGCTCCCGACCAGATGATCTACGTTGTCGACAAGCGCCAGGACATGCATTTCCTGCAGGTTTTCAGATGCGCGAGAAAGTGCGGGATAGTAAAAGAGGACACAGGGCTTGATTTTCTCGGATTTGGAACGATGAACGGAAAGGACGGCAAACCTTTCAAAACGCGTGAAGGCGGCGTTATGCGCCTTGAGACGCTCATTGCGGAAATACGCGATACGATGCTGAAGAAGATCATGGACAACCATGAGGCAGATCAGGAAGAGGCCGCAAAGACCGCAAAGATCGTAGCCCTTGCGGCGATAAAATACGGAGACCTTTCAAACCAGGCGACGAAGGATTATGTTTTCGATACAGACAAATTCACTTCGTTCGAGGGCAATACGGGTCCGTACATTCTCTATACGATAGTCAGGATCAAGTCTATACTGAACAGATACATGGAAGCAGAGGGTGAGATTCCGGGAACTATAAGAAGTGCTAAAAGCGAATATGAGAAAGCCCTGATGCTCAGCCTGTCGAAGTTTGCAGGTGTCATAAGAAGCGCATATGAAGAGATCGCTCCTCACAGGATCTGTGCTTACATTTATGATGTCTGCAACGATCTCAACCGTTTCTATCATGAGACGAGGATCCTTGCCGAGGAAGATACAGCAAAGAAGAAGGGCTGGATCGCGCTGCTCGCCCTCACGGAGAAAATCCTTGCCACATGCATCGACCTGCTCGGGTTCTCGGCTCCCGAAAGAATGTAGGAACATTTTCTGAATATTCTGAAAATATTAGCACTCAACTATTGACATTGCTAACAACCTGTTGTAATATCTGTGTGAGAGCGGTAAAAACGTTCTTTGAAGCCTGATATATTATGGGCTTATTTCTTGGTATTCAGGAGGAGTAGATTATGAACATACAGAAATTCACACAGAAATCGATCGAGGCGATCAATTCGCTCGAGAAGATCACATATGACCACGGCAATCAGGAGATAGCTGAGGTCCATCTTCTCTACGCTATGATGACGCAGGCGGAGGGCATACTTCCGATGCTCATCGAGAAGATGGAGATAAATGAGGAGCATTTTCTCGACAACATCGAAGCGCATATCGACAGGCGTCCGAAGGTGTCGGGCGGCAAGCCGTATGTTGGCGATAAGCTCAACAAAGTGCTCGTTTCCGCGGAGGATGAGGCGAAGGCGATGAACGATTCGTACGTTTCCGTCGAGCATCTCTTCCTCAGCATGCTGAAGTATCCGGACAGCGACATCAAGGATATCGCAAAAGAGTACGGACTTACAAGGGACCGCGTGCTTTCAGCGCTCGCGACCGTTCGCGGAAATCATAACGTCAACACTGACAATCCCGAAGCGACTTATGACACGCTCGAGAAATACGGCCAGGACCTCGTCGAGAAGGCAAGAGAGCAGAAGCTCGATCCTGTCATAGGAAGGGATTCAGAGATAAGGAACATCATAAGGATACTGTCGCGTAAGACGAAGAACAATCCTGTTCTGATCGGAGAGCCCGGTGTCGGTAAAACCGCAGTTGTTGAGGGGCTTGCGCAGCGTATAGTGCGCGGCGATGTTCCTGAGGGATTAAAAGACAAGACTGTTTTCGCACTCGATATGGGTGCACTTGTTGCCGGCGCGAAATACCGCGGCGAGTTCGAGGAACGTCTGAAGGCGGTTCTCGAGGACGTCAAGGCGAGCGACGGACGTATAATCCTGTTCATCGATGAGCTTCATACGATAGTCGGTGCAGGCAAGACGGACGGCGCATTGGATGCGGGCAACATGCTGAAGCCTATGCTCGCAAGGGGCGAGCTTCACTGCATAGGTGCGACGACGCTTGACGAATACAGGCAGTACATAGAAAAGGATGCGGCCCTCGAGAGAAGGTTCCAGCCTGTCATGGTCGACGAGCCTTCGGTTGAGGACACGGTTTCTATACTGCGAGGTCTCAAGGACAGATATGAAGTTTATCACGGCGTTAAGATAATGGACGGCGCATTAGTTGCCGCCGCAACGCTGTCTGACCGATACATAACCGACAGGTTCCTTCCCGATAAGGCGATCGACCTTGTCGATGAGGCATGCGCGCTGATCAAGACCGAGCTCGATTCTATGCCGACAGAGCTTGATGAGCTTAACCGCAGAAAGATGCAGCTCGAGATCGAGGAGAGCGCGCTGAAGAAGGAGACAGACCAGCTGAGTCTCTCAAGGCTTGAAGCGCTTCAGAAAGAACTTGCTGAAGTAAAGGACGAGTTCGCTCTGAAAATGACTCAGTGGGAGAACGAGAAAGCATCAGTTGAGAAGCTTTCAAAGCTCCGTGAGGAGATAGAGAAAGTCAACAATGAGATAGAGATCGCAAAGCGTGAGAACAACTATGAGCTCGCAGGGCAGCTCCAGTACGGTAAGCTTCCCGAGCTGCGCGCGATGCTCGGAAACGAAGAGGAAAATGTGAAGAAAAAGGACCTTTCGCTTGTTCACGAGAGTGTTTCCGAAGAAGAGATATCGCGCATAGTAAGCCGCTGGACCGGCATACCCGTATCAAAGCTCACCGAGGGTGAGAGGACGAAGATTCTCCATCTCGATGACGAGCTTCACAAGAGAGTGATAGGACAGGACGAGGGTGTGACGAAAGTCACTGAGGCGATACTGCGCTCCAAAGCCGGAATAAAGGACCCCTCAAAGCCGATCGGTTCATTCCTGTTCTTAGGACCTACCGGAGTAGGAAAGACGGAGCTTGCAAAATCGCTCGCGGCATGTCTTTTCGACGACGAGAACAACATGGTCAGGATAGATATGAGCGAATACATGGAGAAGTTCTCCGTATCGCGTCTTATCGGAGCGCCTCCCGGATACGTCGGATACGAGGAGGGCGGACAGCTTACCGAAGCAGTAAGGAGAAAGCCTTATTCGGTAGTTCTTTTCGATGAGATAGAAAAAGCTCATCCCGATGTTTTCAATGTTCTTCTGCAGGTATTAGATGACGGGCGGATCACTGATTCGCAGGGTCGTACCGTGGACTTTAAAAATACGATCCTTATCATGACGAGCAACATCGGAGCACAGTACCTGCTCGACGGAATAGATGATGACGGGAACATAAGCGAAGAAGCTTCAGAGGCGGTTATGAATGAGCTGAGAGGGAGTTTTCGGCCTGAGTTTTTGAACCGTCTAGATGAGACGATACTGTTCAAGCCTCTTACGAAGGACAACATCGGCGGCATCATGAAGCTCATCCTTGATGACTTAAATGCGCGCCTTGCCGAAAGAGAGCTTTCGATAGAACTTACCGATGCAGCGAAGGACTTCATAATAGCAGAGGCATATGATCCCGTATACGGAGCGCGTCCCCTGAAGAGATTCATGCAGCGCACCGTTGAGACGCTCGCCGCGAAGAAGATACTCGAAGGCAGCATCGAAGAGGGCGATACGATAACTATTGACATGAAGGACGGCGAACTTGCTGCCGTATAGCTTTCAAACTTCTGTTTTGTTTATGACGAAATTAAGCTATAATCATATCAGTAACGCTGGAATCTGTTCTCAGTTTATGAGGAGGTAGCGTATGAGCTCTGTTTCGATAAGGAAGATAGGGATAACGGATCTTTCGGCCGACGCGATCGTGAACGCGGCCAACAGTGCCCTTCTGCAGGGCGGCGGAGTGTGCGGTTTTGTTTTCCGGGATGCCGGCGAAGAAGATATGAGGGCCGCATGTTCTGCCATCGGTCACTGCGATGAAGGCTCTGCGGTCATAACCCCGGGCTTTGCGCTTCCTGCGAAATACGTGATCCATGCGGTCGGACCGCGTTACATCGACGGCAATCACGGAGAACCGAAGCTGCTGTACAGCGCTTATAAACAGTCGCTGCTCCTGGCTAAAGAGAACGGGATACATTCGATAGGATTCCCGCTGATATCGGCAGGGATTTTCGGCTATCCGGTCGAAAAGGCATGGAAGAAGGCTCTGCAGGCATGCAGCGATTTTATCAGCAACAACGACTATGAGATAGATATAATCTTCGCGGTGCTCGATGACAGGATCAAAGCCATCGGAGAAGGCACATATAAGGTGATCTTCGGAGCAAAATGATCGCTATGCCGGCAGAACGTAAGACCGGCGCACATTACAGTTCAGGGGACGGATAATGAAAACGGATGTTCTGATAAAACTGATCGTGACGATCGCAGTGACCATAGCGGTGCTCGTGCTGCTGCGGTACATGTTCAGGCGTATTTCAAAAAAGAGCGACAAGATACACATGAGGTTCCTCGGAAAACTCCTGAACCTCATTGTATTGGTTGCATGCCTCGTGAATATTTTCGAGGTGCTCGATCCGACGATGAACGTCTATTCGGTATTCTTAAAAGGATCCGCCTTGGTTGTAGCTATCGTCGGTTTTGCGGCGCAGCCGGCCATTTCCGACCTCATATGCGGATTCCTGATCAGCATGAACAAGCCTTTCGAGATCGGCGACAGGATAATCATCGAGGGCATGGAGCCCGGAATTGTCGAGGACATAACGCTCCGTCATACGATCATCCGTATTTATGATGACCTGAAAGTCATCGTTCCCAACAGCGAGCTCAATTCCAAGACGGTCACGAATACGAGCTACAACAAGGACAGAAGGGGCATACACCTGACCTATTCTGTAAGCTACGATACCGATGTCCAGTACGCGATGGATATAATCAGGGACTGCGTCGTTGAGAGCCCGTACACGCTCGGCATTGAGACGAACGGGATCAAAGAGGATTCGTCGCCCGTGTATTTCTTAAGATTTGCAGAAAGCGCTCTCATTCTTGAGACGACGATATGGGTGACCCGCGCAACGAATAGCTATTATGCGATAACGGACGTGAACATGCGCGTCAACAAGGCGTTCAAGGAGCACGGCATAGAGATACCTTACAACTTCCTCAATGTCGTGGAGCGTGAGAAAACGGGTAGTGAGGGTGTGACCGGCGAGAAGAAGAGAAAGATATCTCCTTCAAAACGTGCGGCAAGGAGCGATACGGTAAACGTTGTCACGCAGGACGGTCAGATCGGAAAAGCGATGGATGCCGTGCATGATTTCGCAAAGAGGCAGAGATTCGGAAAGCGCGCGGCTCTGCAGTTAGAGCTCATGACCGAAGAGCTTTTGGGAATAATGGGCAACATGGTCGAGAGCACTACGGCAAGCTTCTGGATCGAAGGAAGCGGCCTGAAATACAGGATACACCTGAAGATCCCGATGAACATCGGAACCGAGGAATACAGAAAGCTCCTTGCTCTTTCCTCGAGCGGAAAGAACGAAGCGGTGCGCACTCTTTCAGGAAAGCTCTGGGAGAAAATCGTTGCCGGCTTAAAGAGCTCGGAGGACAGCAGGGGAAGCAAGGATTATGAATGGTCGTTGCGGGAAAATGAACAGACGGAAGATGACATAGCAGAGTCGATATTGGTTGCAGTAGCTGACGATATCAAGGTCAGCGTAACAAAAGAGAACGTAGAGCTCGTTGTTGTTAAGTCGGTTGAAGCTTAAGAACAGGCGGCCGATAAGGAGGAATGCGATGAAGAAGATTGTCTGCTTCGGCGATTCGAATACATACGGATACGACCCTGCAACAGGGGGAAGATTCGACGAGAACACGCGCTGGCCGAAGAGGCTAGCGAAGCTTCTCGGGGACGGCTATGAGATCTTCGAGGAAGGCCAGAACGGAAGAACGATCGCCAATGACGATCCGTGGGAAGGCGGCACGAAGTGCGGCATGGACTATGTGCTCCCTATGCTTGAGACAAAGCGCCCCGACCTTCTTATTATCATGCTCGGGACGAACGATCTGAAGCTGAAATTCTCTCTTCCTGCACCCGATATCGCAGGAAGCCTTCAGAACATGCTGATGAAGATCAGAGGATACTGTGAGCACTATCTGTCGTGTCCTGACATGAAAATACTCATAATCTCTCCGCCGGCTCTGTCTGAGCCTTTTGAGGAGTCATATTTTGCACCGTTCTTCGGAGGCGGCGATACGGTCGCAAGATCGAAAGAGCTTGCGGCATGGTATAAGCTTGTTGCTGAGCAGTACGGATGCTTCTTCCTCAATGCGACTGACAAGATAAGTGCCGGAGATACTGACCATCTTCATCTTGATCCTGAAGGACATGCGAAGCTGGCAGAGCTTGTAAAGGAATCGGTAATTTCCGTATGTGGCTTATAATTTTCGCAGCTGCAATACTTGCAGGGATTGCAGCGCTTTTATACATGGCAGGCAAAATAAGGAAAAGCGGGATCTTCGCGAAAGCGGGGAAGACGGCTGAGAGAATAATGAGCGTTGCGGGAGCTTTGGCTGCGGTTGTGGCGCTCATTGTTATTTTTGATGTAACCAATGCGATCGTCATAGTGATCCATTTAGCAGTCTTCATGCTCATCACTGATCTTCTAGCGTTTATTTATCGCAGGATTTCCAAGAAGGAATTCAATGGGCGTTATGCGGATATTGCCGCACTCTCTTTTGGCGTCATCTATCTTATCATAGGCTGGTGGCTCATGCACGGCCTGTGGGAGACTGATTATGATCTTGGAACCGACAAGCAGATAGGGCACGTACGGGTGGCGCACATCGCTGATTCGCACATCGGGTGCGGATTTTCGGGCAAAGGATTCGGAAAGAGATTAGACAGGATAGAGGAAGCTGAGCCGGATGTTCTTGTTATAACCGGCGACTTCGTCGATGATTCGACGTCAAAGGCCGACATGATCGATGCATGTGCCGCGCTCGGTAATTTTAAGTCAAAGTACGGAGTATTTTTCTGCTTCGGAAATCATGACAGGGGATACAGCAAAAGCGCAAGAGGATATGACGGCGACGACCTTATAGCGGAGCTTACAAAGAACGGCGTTACTGTTCTCGAAGATGAGAGCGTGCTGGTCGATGGCAGGTTCTACATCACCGGAAGGCGCGACAGCGGCTATATGGGTTCGGACAGGCTTGATATCTCTGAACTTGTCGCAGACCTTGATAAAGATAAATACGATATCGTGCTCGACCATCAGCCCACGGATTATGATGCGGAAGCCGCAGCCGATGTCGATCTCGTGCTTTCCGGCCATACCCACGGAGGCCAGCTTTTCCCGCTTGAGTACATACAGCCGCTCGTCTCATCGAATGACAGAGTGCGCGGCATGGAAGTGCGTAACGGAACGGTTTTCATAGTGACTGACGGCATTTCAGACTGGGCCGTGAAGTTTAAGACGGGCTGCAGATCCGAATTCAACATCATCGACATATATCAGGAGCGTAAATGAGCAAAAAGAAAAAAAGCTGTTGACATACGAAAAACTTTAGTGTAATAATGTATTAAACTGTTGAAGGAGAGTGAGTAACTTCCGACAACCTCATTAACAGTCGTAAGACCTGAGAGAGCCGCCGGCGGTGAGATGGCGGTAATGAGACCGGAAGCGAATGGACTCCTGAGGGCGAGCTGAAATTACAGTATGCGAGCCGGAGATTGGTCCTCCGTTAACAAAGATCAGCGTATGATAGTACGCATGAGTGGGTACGAAAGTACCAAGCCGGGTGGCACCGCAGGAAATGATTTTTCATCCTGTCCCAGCATAAAAGCAGGGACAGGTTTTTTTTATTTCTGTCTCAGCTGTAACTCATAGCGCCGCGATATTTCGCGGGAAACTAAGCAGATTGCCGATAGGCAGAAAGGAAAAAATCATGAGTGAAGAAAAGAAAATCCCGTACAAGATCTACCTTAACGAGAACGAGATGCCGACCAGGTGGTACAATGTCAGATCCGACATGAAGAACAAGCCCGCACCGCTCATCAATCCGGGCACGAAGGAGCCGATGGGTTTTGATGACCTGCGTCCTGTATTCTGTGATGAGCTTATCAAGCAGGAGCTTGACAATGACACGGCTTATTTCGATATCCCCCAGAAGATACTCGATTTCTACAAGATGTACCGTCCTTCACCGCTCGTACGTGCGTACTGCCTTGAAGAAGCTCTCGGCACTCCCGCTAAGATCTACTACAAGTTCGAGGGTAACAACACGAGCGGAAGCCATAAGCTCAATTCAGCCATAGCTCAGGCATACTACGCAAAGGAACAGGGCCTTAAAGGACTTACTACCGAGACCGGAGCAGGACAGTGGGGAACGGCGCTTTCAATGGCGTGCGCATACCTCGGCCTTGACCTCAAGGTGTTCATGGTAAAGGTATCATATGAGCAGAAGCCTTTCAGACGTGAAGTCATGAGAACATACGGCGCAAGCGTAACACCTTCGCCTTCAATGGAAACGCAGATCGGAAAGAAGATCAACGCTGAGCATCCCGGTACGACCGGAAGCCTCGGATGCGCGATCTCAGAGGCAGTTGAAGTCGCAACGACGAACGAAGGTTACAGATACGTTCTCGGAAGCGTGCTGAACCAGGTGCTTTTACACCAGAGCATCATAGGTCTTGAGACGAAGGCCGCTCTTGATAAATACGGAATAGTTCCCGACATGATCATAGGCTGTGCAGGCGGCGGTTCAAACCTCGGCGGTCTCATCGCCCCGTTCATGGGCGAGAAGCTTCGCGGCGAGAAGGATTACCGCATCATCGCAGTTGAACCCGCAAGCTGCCCGAGCTTCACGAGAGGCGTTTACGCATACGATTTCTGCGACACCGGAATGGTATGTCCTCTTGCGAAGATGTATACTCTCGGAAGCGATTTCATCCCTTCGGCGAACCATGCGGGCGGCCTTAGGTATCACGGCATGAGCCCTATCCTTTCGCAGCTGTACGCCGACGGATACATGGAAGCTGTATCTGTAGAGCAGACGAGCGTGTTCGAGGCCGCAACGAAGTTCGCGAGAACTGAAGGAATACTTCCTGCGCCTGAGAGCAGCCACGCTATAAAGGTTGCGATGGATGAAGCACTTAAGTGCAAGGAGACTGGCGAGGAGAAGACGATCGTCTTCGGACTTACCGGAACCGGTTACTTCGATCTTGTTGCTTATCAGAAATACAATGACGGTGAAATGACAGACTATATCCCGACAGATGAAGATCTTAAGAAGAGCATTGCAAACCTTCCTCCCATGTAATTGCTCACATCAGATGTCAGTCTGCGATAGCATATAGCTGAGAACTTTCTTAAGTCCGCTCTTCTTCCACGCGAGATCTTTCGCGGTGAGGGAGAGCGGATATATTATCTGCATATCGAGCGTCTCGCCGGGAACGCGCCCGCTCCGAAGAGGCTCATAGAAATTACGGCAAAAATCATCCTCGGTGGCGTTTTTGAACTCATCAGGACGCATATAGCGCAGCTGCCGTTTCGTGTTCTCGATAAATACTGCGGCCGCAAGCCCTTTGAGCTTCTCATATTCTTCTGCAGGAACATCCGCAAATATATCCGGAAGACCGCACTCGCATATCCTCTCGCTCGTCCTGTCGACTTTTATCCCCATCGGCTCGAACGAGAACGAATCCTGTCCGAGGCGCAACTTTAAGAGAACGCCGTACTCGGTGTACATCTGGCTTCTCTGATAGTTGGTATCAAATATGAAATTCCCTATTGAATAGAAGATCGCTTTATCGCCGATGAGCTCATAATTGTTCACGACGTGAGGATGATGGGCAACGACGATGTCGGCGCCCATGTCAAGATATGACAGGTAGCGCTCGCGTGTGTACGGGGACGGAAGAGCGGTGAACTCTTCGCCTGCATGCGCGACGACTATGCAGTACCTGCATTCTTTTTTGATGAGCTTTATTCTTTCGCGGATCCTGTCAAGGTCGCTCCATGAAAAGCACCCTGCAGCATCATCATCTGCTTTCCTGCACGCACGCTGGTATCCTACTCCGATCATTCCGACGGAGACGTCACCGTCAATGATGACAGGAGAAGAAGCCTCTTCGATGTTCATCCCTGCGCCGAGCGTTAAGGCACCGCAAGCGGATGCAATATCTATAGTGCTTTCTATCCCTTCAGGTCCTGCATCCATTATATGATTGTTGCAGATGTTCCATATGTCGGAAATACCGGAGAGAAAATCGCACGCGTCCGGGTCTATGCTATGCATGAGAGCAGCAACGGAATTGTCGCGCGCCTTAAGGCTCCCGTCGTACAGAGGACCTTCGATGTTCGCGATAACGTGCGTGCTGTCCGCGAGAAATGAGCGCACTTTACTGCTTACGAGGTCATTATCCTTCCATCTGTCCTTCATATATCCGTCGAAACCGATGTCGCCGGTAAATGTCAGAACCGTTTCTTTCTTCATTCTTCTTTCCTGCTGATCTGAATCAAGGTATTTTCCGGGTGCGTCAGAACATGCCGGATCACAGACCGCACAGACGGCAGAACACTTCACCGCGCTCTTCAAAGTTCTTGAAATAGCCGTAGCTTGCCGAAGCGGGAGATAAGATGACGGCAAAGCCTTCAGGAGTGATCTCTATTGCAAGCTTAACGGCTGCTTCAAGATCATCCGCATAATAGCAGTTGTCCGTTCTGTTTATTTTTTCATATATCCTTTTTCCGGAATCGTATGAGAAAATGTAGTTGTAGTTGCTGTGTGAATTGACAAAATCTATCAGAACATCATAGCTGATGCCTCTGTCCATTCCGCCGATAAGGACTGTCTTCGCGTTAGGAACTGCAGACAGCGCCTCTATCGTAGCCGTCGGTATCGTGGAAATGGAATCGTCATAAAAATCGATACCATTGCGGCTTCCCGCAAGCTGAAGCCGGTGCGTAAGGCCCGAGAAATCTGAGATGGCTCTTCTTGCCGCGATATCATCGATAGAAAACAGCTCCGTTACGATCCTGTAAACGAAATGCGCATTGTAGCTGTTGTGATGTCCGATTATCTTCATTCTGTAATCGGGCACTGCGTTAAAATCGATCCTCGCGGTTTTCGCTTCGGTAGAAAGCCTCGGGACATTCCCGCCGACAAAAAGGAAGTCTTTATCCGTCTGGTATTTCGTTATGTTCGCCTTTGCGGCAAAATACCTTTCGAACGTTTTGTAATAATCGAGATGCTCCTCATAGAGGTTTAAGAAAACCGCTATATGGGGTGAAACAGTAACGTGCGCGAGCTGATGGCAGGACATCTCGAAAACGACGGCAGTATCATCATCGATCTCGCCGAAGTAATCAAGACAGGGTTCACCGATATTGCCGAGCAGAACTGCCTTTTTTCCGGCGGCGGCGAGTGCATGGTGAAGCAGTGCACTCGTGGTGCTCTTGCCTTTCGTGCCGGTTATCCCGATCGTCTGATTGCGGAAGTTCTCAAGGAATATCTGCGTCTGCGAGGTGTACCGGCTGTCATCGTCATCCATGATGATGCCGGGACTTTTGACTATGAAGTCGTATCTGTTCTCGTCGATGTCTTCGCGCTTTCCTTCGAAAATATCGACGAGAGCCGGATGGCAGAACCTTTTCAGGAAATGCTCCGTGGACTTGCCCTCGCGCCCGTATCCCCAGATGAGTATTCTCTTGTCGTTGAACTTATCGTACGTGTTCATAAAGCTATTATACCATACTTATACAGTTTTCAGACAGAAAAGCACCCGCCTCCTGGCGGGTGCGAAAATCCGTCAGACATTTTTACTTAAGAAATGCGATAGAGCGGATGAGCCAAGGCTCCTTTGCCTGTCCCTTGCACACCTGAATGAAGCAGATGACTCTTACTACAGCAAGTATGAGGATAACGACCGCACCTGCTACCGGAGCTATGCATGTCCAGCAGAAGAAGACCGAAAGAATGTAAACGACAACGGTCACGAGATCGAGCTTAAGAGCTTCACGTGCATGGAACTGCGCATAAGGCGATTCCTTAGCAAGAATGTGGCAGAGGATTATGCCGAGGAAAGAGAAAACATATGCTGAAAGCGCATACACTTTGTTATCGGAAATATCCTGAGCATCAAAATCCTCTGTATGATCCCAGTTGGTTTCAACGGTTGCGACCTCGGTTACGATTGATGCTCCGCATGAAGGGCATGCGGTTGCGCCTTCAGGGATTTCTCTGCCGCAGTTTGAACAAAAAGCCATAACAGTACCTCCTTAAATAATAAAATCACTTAACAGTTATTATATCATTTTCCTTGGTATAACACAATATTCCGGCGTATGGCTAGCGCTTCAGATACTCTGAAGAGACGGGGAATTCAAAATATGAATCCGGATAAGGCTCGTCAGTAAGCGTGAAGTGCCACCATTCACAGCCGATCGGAGAAAAGCCGTTGCGTACCATGACCTGCTGCAGCATCATCCGGTTTTCGTACTGGCTGTCGGTAACATCCCTGCAGTCCGGATGGGAGATCGGATCGAACAGGTCGAACGGGCTCCCCATGTCGAGCTCTTTTCCGGTCTGCATGTCAAGAAGCGTTAAGTCCACGGTGCTTCCGCGGCTGTGGCTTGAACGGCTTGCAACATACCCCTTCGAGAACAGATCCTGTTTTTCAAGCTTCGGATAGAAGTATGGTTTCATGCGTATGTCGGTATCCTCTATTCCCCAGAGCACGAAATGCTTGACGGCACAAGCCGGACGGTATGCATCGAATACCTTGAGACGGCAGCCTCTTACTATCATTTCGTGGCTTACGGCCTTTAAGGCTCTTGCGGCTTCGATCGTGAGCAGCGCGCACGGCTCCTCGTATCCGTCGATCTTATCGCCTATGAAATTGTAAGTTGAATAATATCGTATCTCCTGAACTATGTCCGGAACGTGATCCGACAGAACCACGAATCCGGAAGGGTCGAGAAGGTCATTGCTGTGAACTGTTTTCATGTATGTTTTCTGCCTCCTGATGATGATGAATATCGGGCATATTATATCACAGTTTTTATCGAAAGGTGTGGAACACGAACGTGTTATGGTGCTATAATCTATAGAAAGAAACGGAGGGCGGATGATGAGCGGTGACATTAAAAAACTTCGCGCGCAGATCGATGAGATCGATGCGAAAATCATTGAGCTGTATGAGGCGAGAATGGATATAGCCCGTGCGATCGGTGAGTACAAGATGGAAAGACAGCTTCCCATCTATGATGAGAAGCGCGAGGAGGAAAAGCTCGATGAGGTTTTCGCCGCTGTTTCTAACAAGCAGTATGCGGACGGAGCGGCGCAGCTCTTCATCACGCTGATGCAGGCGAGCCGCGAGATGCAGGAGGACATGGCGGGATTTTCGGATGATGATTTCGACTGGACCGGAGAGCCCGTGGAGATAAGATTAGAACCTCTCGGAGATACGTGATGCGAAGCAACGAACTGATCCTATATAAAAATTTCAGACGCGAGGAGATACTCGAGGATGCCGCGTTCATCCTGTCGGGCGATACCGTGGACTCAGCCGGTGTGAAGAACCGGATGAACTCGTTTGCGGGATCGCTTGTTGAACTTGCCGTAAGCCACGGCTATGAGGGGAATCTCTGGCAGGCATATCTGACTTATCTGATCGCAAACAACGAAAACGCTTATTCCACTTCATGCGAGATAAAGGGAGAAGTAAAAGGCAGCATCAATTCTGTAGCGCTGCATGATTTTTCCATTTTCCGTGAGATGTTCTCGCTCGATCTTTCTGAGCTCGACAAGCTGTGCGGCACGGAAAACGCCCGCATCCTCAGCGATTTTACCGGCTCAGGTGATGAGTCGAAGCTGTTCAACAGGAGGATAAGAGATAGGATAATGCAGCTGCGCGATCAGCTGGCGGATTCAGGTTCGGACGAGGATTTCGCCGCAAAAGTCACGCAGTTCTATAAGGAATTCGGCGTCGGCAAGTTCGGGCTTCACAAGGCTTTCCGCGTAGAGCATGCAGATGATGAGGTAAAGATCGTTCCGATAACGAAGATAAGCCATGTTTATCTTGAAGACCTTGTCGGATACGAGAGCGCAAAGAAGAAGCTCATCGACAACACCGAAGCGTTCCTTGCCGGAAGACCGTGCAACAACTGCCTTCTTTTCGGCGACGCCGGTACCGGAAAATCAAGCAGCATAAAGGGAATACTGAACAGATACTATGAACAGGGGCTTCGGGTGATCGAGATATACAGGCATCAGCTGCGCGACATCAATGAAGTGATCTCTCAGATCAAGAACCGGAACTACCGTTTCATCATATTCATGGACGATCTGTCGTTCGAAGAATATGAGACCGATTACAAATACTTAAAGGCCGTCATAGAAGGCGGGCTCGAGAAGAAGCCTGATAACGTCCTGATCTACGCGACGAGCAACAGAAGGCATATCGTCAGGGAGAAATATTCCGACAAGCAGGAGCGGGATGACGAGCTGCACACGAACGATACTGTATCGGAGAAGCTTTCTCTCGCCTACAGGTTTGGCGTTACGATCTTCTTCGCAAGGCCAGATAAAAAGCAGTTCGACAATATAGTCAGGACTCTTGCTGAAAGGCACGGGATAACAATGGATGAAGAAGAGCTGCTGCTTGCGGCTAACAAGTGGGAACTTTCTCACGGCGGGCTTTCCGGAAGGACGGCTCAGCAGTTCATAGATTACCTGCTCGGATTCAAAAAGGAGACTTAAATGGCAGTCCGTACATTCGCCGCGATCGACGTGGGATCATATGAACTCGGGATGAAGATCTTCGAGTTCTCTGACAAGAACGGAATGAAAGAGATAGATACGATCCGCCATTCCATTGAGCTCGGCACGGATACTTATCAGGACGGCATCATCAGCAGCCGCCGCATGGATGAGCTGTGCGAAGTTCTTTCCGATTTTTCCTCTATAATGAAATCATACAGAGTGGACGATTACAGGGCGTACGGCACGAGTGCTATACGTGAGACGAAGAATACCCTTATCGTCACGGAGCAGATCAAGCTTCGCACCGGAATAAAGGTCGATGTCCTCTCGAATTCCGAGCAGCGCTTCCTTCATTACAAGGCGGCGGCTCTCAAAGGGTCACGTTTTGAGGAGTTCATACGCGAAGGCTGCGCCATAGTCGACATCGGCGGCGGCAGCATACAGATATCCCTCTTTGATAACGACACATTAGTTACGACTCAGAACATAAGGCTCGGCGTGCTCCGCGCCATGGATATGCTCGCGGCTCTGCAGCCGAAGACAAGGGATATCGAAGGGATACTGCGAGAGCTTATAGACAATCAGCTCCAGGTGTTCAAGAAGCTCTATCTGAAGGGAAGGACGATCAAGAACATCATCCTCATCGACGATTATATCTCCACGATGCTCTATCATATGGATTCGAAGGACCGCTCGTTCTCGGCCGAAAAGTTCAGACAGATCGCGTCGCAGATCGGTACGATGACGATGGGAGACATCGCGAAGGCGTTCGGAATAAACGAGGAGACTGCACCGCTTCTTCTTCCTGCGATCGCGCTCGTATCAAGGGTGCTCAAGATCACGAAGGCGGAAAACATATGGTCTCCGGGCGTATCGCTGTGCGACGGCATGGCATACGAATATGCCGAGAAGGAAAAGCTCGTAAAATACCGTCATGATTTTGAGAACGACATAATAGCATGCGCGAAAGTCATGTCAAAGCGTTATCAGGGAAACGAAGAGCGCAACGCTCTCATAGAGAGAGTCGCAACTGACCTGTTTGATGCTACGCGCAAGATACACGGTATGGGAAAGCGCGACAAGCTTCTTCTTCGCATAGCGGCGCTCCTCAATGACTGCGGAAGGTACGTCAGCATTGAGGCCGGAGCGGAGTGCGGATATGACATAATCATGGCGACGGAGATGATAGGGCTTTCGCACAGCGAGCGCGAAGTCGTAGCCAACATCGTCCGGTTCAATAAAATGGTTTTCAAGTATTATGACGAGCTCGCGATGACGTCGCTGATAGACAAGGCGAGCTACCTGAAGGTTGCCAAACTTTCCGCTCTTTTCAGGATCGCGGACGGCATATGCAGGAGCTATCGTACGAAAGTCAATGACGTTAGGTTCTCGATAAAAGGCGGAGAGCTCATCATAAATGTTTACACGGTCGACGACATAGACCTCGAGCAGGGATTTTTCTTCAGGAAGGCTTCGCTTTTTGAAGAAGTGTTCTCGATAAAGCCTGTGCTCAGATATAAACGGCGGTAGGTGCGGATATGAAAGATTTTGGCAGCAGAGAATACTACGTTAACAGGGAATTATCATGGCTCATGTTTGATGAGAGAGTCCTAGGTGAGGCGACGGATACGTCGAATCCTCTGATGGAAAGGCTCAAGTTCCTCTCGATCACGGCATCAAACCTTGACGAATTTTTCATGGTCAGGGTTGCATCCCTTATCGACATGCAGCATGCAGGATATAACAAAAGGGACATCGCCGGAATGACGACGGATGAACAGCTCGAGGCGATAGCAGATGCGACGCACGAGCTTGTCGACACGCAGTATTTCGTCCTTATGCACAGCCTCCTTCCTCTCATGGAAGCCGAGGGCATCAACCTCATAACGAAGCATGAGGAGCTGACGGCTGACGAGGCCGCATACATCGACAGATATTTCGAGGAGGAAGTCTATCCGGTCCTCACTCCTATGGCAGTCGACTCTTCAAGACCGTTCCCGCTGGTCAGAAACCAGACGCTCAACATCGGAGCGCTTATCGGGAAGAGGGGCGAGGAGTCGCGCGATTTTGCGACCGTTCAGGTTCCGAGCGTACTTGACCGCATCGTCGAGATCCCGAGCGAATATACGCTAGGCGGCTCTGAAAGCGGCAGAACTTTCATACTTCTCGAGGAAGTCATAGAGCGCAACATGCACAAGCTGTTCCTCAACTATGATGTGTTCTGCGCATATCCGTACAGGATAATGAGAAATGCGGACCTTACGATAGACGAGGAAGAGGCAGCCGATCTTCTGAAAGAGATAGAGAAGCAGATAAAGCGCCGCCAGTGGGGAGAAGTCATCAGGCTAGAGGTAGCCGACGACATAGATCCAGGACTCATGGAGATTCTGAAGAAGGAACTGTCGGTAAGGCAGGACAGCATATATCGGATACCCGGCCCGATCGATCTTACGTTCCTGATGAAGATGTACGGTATCGACGGATTCGATCATCTCAAGAGGGAAAAATACATACCGAAGCCGGTAAAGGAAATAAACGACGGAGCGGATATTTTCGAGGCGATAAGGAACCACGACATACTGATGCATCATCCGTATCAGTCATTCGATCCTGTCATCGATTTCGTAAAGAGCGCGGCAAAGGATCCGGATGTGCTCGCTATAAAGCAGACGCTCTACAGGGTGAGCGGTAATTCGCCGATCATCGCGGCGCTCGAAGAAGCTGCGGAGAACGGAAAGCAGGTAACTGTTCTTGTCGAACTCAAGGCGAGATTCGATGAGGAGCACAACATAGTATGGGCACGCAGGCTTGAGAAAGCCGGATGCCACGTTATATACGGACTCGTAGGCCTTAAGACGCACTGCAAGATAATGCTCGTCGTAAGGCGTGAAGAGGACGGGATACGCCGCTACGTTCATCTCGGAACCGGCAACTACAACGACAGCACTGCAAAGCTCTATACCGACTTAGGTCTTCTTACGTGTGCTGAGCAGATAGGAGAGGATGCGACCGCGGTGTTCAACATGCTGAGCGGATATTCCGAGCCGCTCTACTGGAACCGTCTTTCACTTGCGCCGCTCTGGCTCAAGGACAGATTCATACATCTGATCGAAAGGGAAGCGGCAAACGCGCGCGAAGGAAAGAAATCGCACATCATCGCGAAGGTGAATTCGATATGCGACAAGGAAGTCATACAGGCGCTGTACAATGCGTCATGCGCAGGCGTCAGGATAGAGCTCATAGTGCGCGGCATATGCTGCCTTAAGCCCGGGATAAGGGACGTATCCGAGAACATTACGGTACGCAGCATAGTCGGCGATTTTCTCGAGCACAGCAGGATATTCTATTTCGAGAACGCGGGCAACTGCGAAGTCTACTGCGGATCGTCCGACTGGATGCCGAGGAATCTTCTGCGCCGTGTCGAGATAATGTTCCCGATACTCGACGAGAGGCTCAAGAATAAAGTCATAAGCATACTGGCAACGCTTCTTGCCGACACTGTGAAGGCAAGGGTGGAACTGCCGGACGGAACGTATGAGAGGACTGATAAACGCGGAAGGGATCTGCTTAGCGCACAGGAGCAGTTCTGCGAAAATGCCGCTGAATCTGTTGCCGTAAAAGATCCTGTTGCGAACAGCAGGGTGTTTATTCCGATAGAAGGAGGGAATCTGGATGTTTGATAAGGATGTGCTGAACTATTTTCTGGACAATCAGGGACAGCTTTTTGATGAGGAAGTTGCTTCAACACCGCAGGAGGCCCAGGATTTTCTCGACGACACGATGTCGGCTGTAGTTGACAGCCTCGAGGATGTCATCGAATACTTCGATCAGCTCGGCGTTGATACCGACGGTCTGTACGAAGAGGAGATAGAGCAGCAGGCGGAAGTGTTCAAGCTTCCGGACGGACGCTACCTTGTAGTGAACGCATAGCCTGCATGCGCAGAAACTGAGCCGTTTAAGCTCAGAGAATATACAGAGGAGAAATATTATGATCAGTGCAAACAATGTTACATACCGCGTGGGCAAGAAGGCCCTTTTCGAGGACGTGAACATCAAGTTTACCGAAGGGAACTGCTACGGGCTTATCGGTGCGAACGGCGCGGGCAAATCAACCTTCCTGAAAATACTTTCAGGCGAGCTCGATACGACGAACGGCGACATAGCCGTAACTCCGGGACAGAGACTGTCCGTGCTCGAGCAGGACCATTTCAAATATGATGCTTATACCGTAATGGATACGGTCATCATGGGCAATCAGCGCCTGTATGACGTGATGAAGGAAAAGGATGCGATATATGCGAAAGAGGATTTTTCCGATGAGGACGGCATAAGGGCGAGCGAGCTCGAAGCCGAATTCGCAGAGATGAACGGATGGGAAGCCGAATCTGATGCGGCAACGCTGCTTAACGGACTCGGAATAGATACTGAATATCACTACAGCTTAGTCGGCGATCTTCCGGGCCCGCTGAAAGTCAAGGTGCTGCTTGCGCGCGCTCTTTTCGGCTCGCCCGATATTCTGCTTCTCGATGAGCCGACTAACCACCTCGACCTCGACGCTATAGAGTGGCTCGAGGAGTTTCTCATAAACTTTGAGAACACTGTCATCGTTGTAAGCCATGACAGATATTTCCTCAATAAGGTCTGCACGCATACTGCGGATATCGACTACGGCAAGATCCAGCTCTATGCCGGAAACTATGATTTCTGGTACGAGAGCAGCCAGCTGCTCATCCAGCAGATGAAGGAAGCGAACAAGAAGAAAGAGGAGAAGATAAAAGAACTCCAGGAATTCATTTCGAGATTCTCCGCGAACGCTTCAAAGTCGAAGCAGGCGACAAGCCGTAAGAGGGCTCTCGAGAAGATCGAGCTCGATACGATAAAGCCTTCGAGCAGGAAATACCCTTATATCGATTTTCGTCCCGACAGGGAGATCGGAAACGAGGTGCTGTCTGTATCGAACATCAGCAAGACGATCGACGGCGTGAAGGTACTCGACAACATATCATTCATCCTCGGCCATGATGACAAGGTCGCTTTCGTCGGCACGAACGAGCTCGCGAAGACGACGCTCTTTAAGATACTCATGGGTGAGCTCGAGCCCGATGAAGGAACGTACAAGTGGGGCGTGACCACATCGCAGGCATATTTCCCGAGGGACTATACCGAAGAATTTTCTCATGACTATACGATAACCGAGTGGCTCACCGGATACTCGGCGATCAAGGATATCACCTATGTCCGCGGATTTTTGGGACGTATGCTCTTCCCCGGCGAGGACGGCGTCAAGAAGATAAACATCCTTTCAGGAGGAGAGAAGGTGCGCTGCCTTCTTTCGAAGATGATGATATCGGGCGCTAACATACTCATACTCGACGAGCCGACGAACCATCTTGACATGGAGAGCATCACGGCGCTCAATAACGGACTCATCAAGTTCCCGGGCGTGATTCTTTTCTCGTCGCATGACCATCAGTTCGTGCAGACGACCGCGAACCGCATAATGGAATTCCTTCCGGACGGAACGATGATCGACAAGATCACCACATACGACGAGTATCTCGCGAGCGATGAGATGGCAAGGAAGAGATTCGTTTACACCGCGAACAAGGAAGATGATGAGAACTAAGATTTTATTCTCGGACCTTGACGGAACGCTTCTTGATGACGATAAGAACGTAAGTGCCGAGGACCTTGAATCGATAAATGAAATGATAGCCGGAGGCCACCGCTTTGTCATTGCCACGGGACGCCCGCTCTACAGCGCGAAAGTCGTTGCGAAAGAACTCGGGCTTTACCGCGACGGGGTCGTTCTCGCGGCATCTAACGGAGGCGTGATCTTTGACTGCAGAAGCGATAAGGTCATAAGCAGATCATGTCTTGATCTTGATACGGTCTCAGCTCTGTTCGATGCAGCGATCTTTGAAGGACTATCGGTCCATACATATACGGAAGACAACGTCGTTTCGACGATCGAGACGAAAGCTATCGATATCTATACCGCAAGGATAAAGATGCCGTATAAGCGCATCGCAAAGATTCCTGATGACCTTCCTGCACCGCCGCCGAAGCTCATAGTCATGTCGATAAATGAGGGCAGCCGGCAGATACTCGAAGGTTTTGAAAAACGTCATGAGAAGATGGTCGAGGGCAGAGCACAGAGCGTATTCTCGAATGATTTTCTGCTTGAGTATCTTCCGGTCGGAGTTTCAAAAGGCAATGCCGTAAGAACAGTATGCGCTCTTTTTGGCATTTCGATAGAGGATTCCGTTGCTGCAGGAGACGAGGCGAACGACATCCCGATGCTCGATGCCGCAGGGGTCGGAGCCGTTATGAAAAACGGCACCAACGAGGCAAAAGCGCACGCGGACTATGTAACGGTACGTACGAACAATGAGAGCGGTATATCCGAAATCATCCGTAAATTCATAAAAGTATTGTAGTTTCCGCACATTTCGGTGTATAATATTATGTCGGATGTAATGATCTGTAAGAGAACATTTCATATATGAACATTTTCAAAGGAGAAATAACGTGAGAAAACAAAACAGTATCATCAGAATTCTGATCTTCGTGTTTGCGGTTCTGATCGCTCTTCTCGTGATCGGCGGAAGTGTTTATCTTGTTTCCGCGTCGAAGAAGCTGAAGAACATACAGCTTCAGCCGGAGTTTTCGGAAACATCGCTTGAAGTCGGTACGCAGTACTCGTTCACGATCAAGACCACACCGGGATCGGCGAGCATTAAAAAGGCGACAGCCGTTGTTGATGATCCTACAAGCTCATTTGAGATAAAGGATAACGGGAAGGCAGTCCTGACGACGGGTATGTCAGAAGGCAATGTTACGGTGTATGTCGAGTGCAAGGGCATAAAGAGCCAGGTTCTCACATTCAGCATTGTTGATTCCGTTGCACGTGCGCAGGCAGAAGCGGCAGCTCAGGCAGAAGCCCAGAAGGCCGCAGAGGAAGCCGAGGTTGCGGCGGCAGAAGCCGAGGCAGCGGCAGCTGTTAAGAAATACGTTAAGTCCACCGGCGATGACGTAAACATCAGATCAACGAACAGCACGGACGGAGATGTCCTCGGCAAGGCTAAGAAGGGCGACATGTTCGAAAAGGTTGAGGATGTTGAAGACTGGACGCACATCATGTACAAAGGTCAGGACGGATACATGAAAACCGAGTTCCTGACAGAGATCTCCGAGGAAGAGTACCAGCAGGGTCCTACCGAGGAAGATAAGAAAGAAGAAACCAAGAAGGAAGAGAAGAAGGAAGAAAAGAAGACCGAGGAGAACACGGAGGGTAACAACAACGAGACAGGCGCTACCCAGACGAAGGAAGAAGCCGAAGCTAAGGCTGCGGCGGCTGCGGCAGAAGCAGCAGCGGCAGAGGCGGCAGCAGCTGCAGAGGCAGCGGCAGCAGCAGCGGCGGCAGGATACAACCTCAATGGTCTTCAGGTCAACGCGGCAGAGTACAAGGCACTTCTCGATGAGTGGAGATGGGCTACCGAATCAGGTTCGGATGAGGAAGCAAAGGAATACGTTCTTCACCACAACGCCACGGAGCTTGAGAACCTGCTCAAACAGAAGGGACTTCGTTAACATTTACAGACGATCATATTTCATGGAGACCGGGAGCGATTCCGGTCTCATGATTTTTATGAGGGAATAAGATAATCTGTGAGGAGATATATTATGAGAGAGCTGGAGTATGCTGAAAAGATCAAAGAAGCCGCGAAGGCGGCCGGAGATATTATGCTTAATGCCACCGGAGCGAAGGTGATGGAAAAATCAGGGCATGCGAATTTCTGCACTGAAACGGACGAGAAGATCCAGGAGTTCCTGATCGGAAAGATGAAAGAGATCATAGAAGACGCACAGTTCCTCGGTGAAGAGGACGGCCAGGACGTGTTCACTGAAAAGATGAGAAGCGGATACGTTTTCGTCATAGATCCGATAGACGGCACGAGCAATTTCATTTTCGGATACAGACCGTCGGTCATATCCATCGCGCTTTTAAAGGATGGAAAGCCGGTTGTCGGAGTAGTCTACAATCCGTTCAGCCGTGAGATGTATAGCGCCGTAAAAGGCGAAGGCGCATATCTTAACGGAGAAAGATTCATGTCGGATACGGCTCCTCTTTCCGAGTCGCTTGCAGTGTTCGGTACGGCGCCTTACTATGAGGAGCTGAGAAACATGACGATGGAAATGGCAACGAAGCTTCTTCCGCAGTGCGTCGACATAAGGCGTTCGGGAACCGCTGCATGGGATATGTGCTGCGTTGCTTCAGGCAGATGCGCCATATATTTCGAACTGAGAGTGCAGATCTGGGACTACGCCGCTGCCGCTCTCATCGCCGAGGAAGCAGGGTGCACTCTTACCGATGCGAAGGGCGAGCCGCTTTCGTACTGCGGACAGACGTCAGCGATATGCCGTTCAAGGGGCGTTGAGTCGATACCTGATTGTCTGCTTATGAAATAAATATAAGAAGCAAAAAAGTCTTGCATTATTTTTATCATGGTGCTAGTATACAGAATGTAATATGGTTTTAGGTATGAAGTGAGCTGCCCGTAGCTCACTTCATTGCGTATTATGCAGGTAGGGGGGGAGAAGACCTTGCCAGACAGGAGGGGATGTAAGATGGGCAAGAAGGAAAACATTGAAAACCGTACCGAAGAGCTCCTGATGCCGATAATTGATGAATCGGGATTCGTTCTGTGGGATGTCGAATATGTAAAGGAAGCCGGGGAATACTACCTGCGCGTTTACATAGACAAAGAGGGCGGCATCACCATAGATGACTGCGTGGACGTATCGAGGAAGCTCTCTGACGGGCTTGATGCGGATGATTTCATCGAAGAAGCGTACACACTCGAAGTCAGCTCTCCGGGACTAGGACGCAAGCTCGTAAAGGACAGGGAGTTCGAGATGAGCATCGGACGGGACGTAGACATCAAGTTCTACAAGCCGGTCGACGGCTCGAAGGAGATTTCAGGAACGCTTGAGGCATTCGATAAGGGAACAGTCACGATAACCGGAAGCGGCGGACCAAGATCATTTGACCGCAGCGATATAGCTGCAGTGAAGCTTTCGGTTGATTTCTGATGATAGATAACAGTGTTATTTAATTGAGAGCGGACAGACCGTTTCTCTCAGATCAAATATAAAGGAGAATAAAAATGGCAAAGAAGGAAGTTCAGCAGAAGGAAGACAGCGGAAAAGAGCTCTTACTGGCTCTTGAGATACTGGAGAAGGAGAAGGACATCAGCAAGGAGACGATGTTCGAAGCAATCGAGACCTCACTTCTCACGGCGTGCAAGCAGCATTTCGGAAGATCCGACAACATGCGCGTCGAGATAGACAGGGAGACCGGCAAGTTCAAGGTTTTCGCACAGAAGACCGTTGTCATGAAGCCTGAGGACAATGTCGCTGAGATCGCTAAGGAAGAAGCAAAGAAGATTCAGCCCGGCGTCAAGGTCGGCGATGTTGTTGACGTTGAGATAGAGAGCAAGGATTTCGGACGTATCGCTACGACTAATGCGAAAAACGTCATTCTTCAGAAGATCCGTGAAGAGGAGCGTTCGGTTGTCGTCAAGACGTTCAAGGATAAGGAAAGAAGCGTTGTTACCGGCGTTGTTCAGAGATATGTCGGAAGGAACGTTTGCATAGATCTCGGAAAGGCAGATGCATTCCTGCCCGAGTCAGAGCAGATACCGAGGGAGACGCTCAGGATCAATGACCGCGTCAAGGTTTATGTCGTAGAAGTCAAGGACAACACACGCGGACCGAGGATTTCCGTTTCACGTACGCATCCGTACCTTGTAAAGTGCCTGTTCGAGGCCGAGGTTTCAGAGATCAGGGACGGAAGCGTTGAAATCAAGTCGATAGCCCGTGAGGCAGGAAGCCGTACGAAGATGGCAGTCTGGTCTAACAATCCGGATGTCGATCCTGTCGGCGCCTGCGTAGGAATGAACGGAACAAGGGTAAATGCCGTTGTCGATGAGCTCCGCGGCGAGAAGATAGATATCATCTGCTGGGATGACAACCCCGGTATTCTTATAGAGAATGCGCTTTCACCCGCGAAGGTCGTATTCGTCATCGCCGACAGCGATGAAAAATCGGCCAAGGTCGTCGTTCCCGATGATCAGCTTTCACTTGCCATAGGTAAGGAAGGCCAGAACGCAAGGCTTGCGGCAAAGCTCACAGGATTCAAGATCGACATCAAGTCAGAGACTCAGGCCAAGGATACTCCGGGCTTCCGTCTCGAGGATTACTATGATGAGGATGAGGGATACGAAGACGGCGAGTACGAGGACGGCTACTACGAAGAAGGTGAGTACGCCGAAGGCGAATACGCCGAGGGTGAGTATGCTGAAGGCGAATACGCTGAAGAGGAATATGCCGAAGAAGAACCCGCAGAAGCTGCCGGGGAGGCTGAAGAATCTGCAGAAGGTAAGGAGCAGTAAACAATGAGACCTGATCCAGTATTGCAGCTTCTGGGACTTGCCCAGAAGGCCGGATTCGTCAAGAGCGGTGAATTTCTTACCGAGACCACGATCAAGGAGGGGAAATCCCATCTCTGCATCGTTGCCAAAGACGCTTCCGAGAATACAAGGAAAAAGTTCAGCAGCATGTGCGGTTTTCACAATGTTCCGTACCTTGAGTATTCGGACAAGGAGACGATCGGACATGCGATAGGCAAGGAGTTCCGCGCGTCGCTCAGCATAGTGGATGCAGGACTTGCCACGCAGATTCAGAGTAAAACGGCACCAAACGGAGGTAGTGATATATGGCAAAAGTAAAAGTACACGAAATCGCAAAGGAATTTGACATAAAAAGCAGTGATGTCATATCTGCTCTTGCAGATATCGGCATAGAAGGAAAGACCGCTTCATCAGGACTTGAGGACGATCAGGCTGAAGCAGTCAGAAAGAAGCTTTCAAAAGGCGCGCCCTCAGCTGAAGCGAAGCCTGAAAAGAAGGCCGCACCCGCAGCACCCGCAGAAAACGCGGCTGCATCACCCGCAGAAAACGCGGCTGCATCACCCGCAGAAAATGCAGAAAAGGCACCTGTAAAAAAGGCGCCTGCAGCACCCGCAGAAAACGCGGCTGCAGAAAAACCGGCAGCAGAGAAGGCACCCGCAAAAAGCGCGGCTGCATCGGCTGCATCACCCGCAAGACCGCCTATGAGGCCGAGGCCCGACGGGGCAGCAAGACCGGCAGGAGAAGCGCCCATCAAGAAGAAGAAACCGATAATAGTCGTATCCTCGCAGAGAAATGCTCAGGGCGCGGGAAGACCTGCGGGACCCGGAAGGGGAACTCCCCAGACGAGACCCGGACAGCGTCCCGGAGGAATCATAAGACCTACAGTACCTACTACCGCGGAAAGAGCGGCAAGACAAGCAGAGAACAGTCAGGGAGGCGATCGAGATCGGTTACGTAGAACAGGCGTTACGCCTAAAAAGGAAAATACAGAAGTTAATAAAACTGATATCAGTCCTGCTGGGAGCAACAGCGGTAGCAATGGCAGTGCTCCTGGAAGTGCTGGATTACCGAAACAGCCACAGACCCCGGCAAGACCGCAGACTGCAGAAAAAGGATCAGGAGCCGCAGGAAGCGGAGAGCGGCCTGCAAGACCTGAAAGACGCGGCGGAATCGTAATCAACCAGGGAAGAAGCTTCAACGCATCCTCGAGCGATCCCCAGAAGGACGCGCGCAAGGGAAGCAGCGACAGAAAGGGCAACACTTCCAAGGATAAGAACAAGAAGGATCGGATCTACGAGAACGAGGACGGTTTCAAGGGCGGAAAGCAGGTTAAAGGAAAAGGCACTAAGATGCCTGTACGTCCTGCTGAGAAGAAGGCCGAGCCTGAAGAGGAGAAGATCAAAGTCATCACTCTTCCTGAGACAGTCACGATCAAGGAACTTGCGGACAAGATGAAGATCCAGTCTTCGCAGATAATCAAGAAGCTGTTCCTTCAGGGCAAGGTTGTTACCGTCAACGAAGAGATATCTTATGAAGAGGCTGAGGAGATCGCGGTCGAGTATGAGATCCTCTGCGAGAAGGAAGTCGTAGTCGATGTCATAGAAGAACTCCTCAAGGAAGAAGAGGAAGATCCTGCAACAATGACAAGCCGTCCGCCTGTTATATGCGTAATGGGTCACGTTGACCATGGTAAAACATCGCTGCTTGATGCTATCCGTAACACGAAAGTCATCGAGGGCGAGGCCGGCGGAATCACGCAGGCGATCGGTGCATATGTCGTCAATGTCAACGGCAGGAACATCACGTTCCTCGATACGCCCGGACATGAAGCCTTCACGGCTATGCGTATGCGCGGAGCAAACGCCACGGATATCGCAATACTTGTTGTTGCGGCGGATGACGGCGTAATGCCTCAGACGATAGAAGCTATAAACCATGCGAAGGCAGCAGGCATAGAGATCATTGTTGCCGTGAACAAGATAGATAAGCCTTCAGCGAACATAGACAGGGTTAAGCAGGAGCTTTCCGAGTATGAGCTCGTTCCCGAGGACTGGGGCGGAAGCACTGTATTCGCACCCGTATCGGCAAAGACCGGTGAAGGTATCAAGGAACTGCTCGAGATGATACTGCTCACGAGCGATATTCTTGAGCTCAAGGCGAATGCCAACAGAAGAGCGAGAGGTATGGTCATCGAGGCACAGCTCGATAAGGGCCGCGGTCCCGTTGCTACGGTTCTCGTTCAGAAGGGTACCCTCAAAGTCGGTGATTTCATCGCAGCAGGCGCATCCCACGGTAAAGTCAGGGCGATGATCGACGACAGCGGACGCCGCGTCAAGGAAGCAGGACCTTCCACGCCCGTTGAGATACTCGGACTCAATGATGTTCCGGGAGCCGGAGAAGTATTCGTATCTCTTGATTCCGATAAGGAAGCGAAGAACTTCGCGGAGACTTTCATAGCACAGAACAAGGTAAAACTTCTCGACGATACGAAGATGAAAACGAAGATGTCGCTTGAAGGACTGTTCTCCAAGATCCAGGAGGGCAACCTCAAGGAACTCAACCTCATCATCAAGGCGGATGTACAGGGTTCTGTCGAGGCGGTCAAGGAATCGCTTCTCAAGCTGTCTAATGAGGAAGTCGTCGTGAAAGTCATTCACAGCGGCGTAGGCGCGATCAATGAGTCGGATGTCATCCTTGCGAGCGCGAGCAACGCGATCATAATCGGATTCAATGTACGTCCTGATGCGACTGCCAAGGCAACTGCCGAGACAGAAGGCGTCGATGTAAGGCTCTATGATGTCATCTACAAGGCTATCGAGGATGTCGAGGATGCCATGAAGGGAATGCTCGATCCGATCTTCGAGGAGAAAGTCATCGGACATGCGGAGATACGTCAGATATTCAAGGCGAGCGGCATAGGAAACATCGCGGGTGCATATATGCTCGACGGCGTAATGCAGAGAGGTTGCCTGATCCGTATACACAGGGAAGGCGAGCAGATCTACGAAGGAAAGCTCGCGTCTCTTAAGAGGTTCAAGGATGATGTCAAGGAAGTCAAAGCCGGGTTCGAGTGCGGACTCGTGTTCGAGGATTTCGGTGATTTTGCGGAGCTTGACGTCGTTGAAGGATATGTAATGGTTGAGGTACCGAGAAAATGAGAAAGAACAGTATCAAGAATACCAGGATAAACGCAGAGGTCCAGAAGGAGCTCGCGAACCTCATCCGCGGAGGCATAAAAGATCCGCGCATTGCGCCGATGACATGCGTTACCGACGTTGAGGTCGCACCGGACTTAAAGACGTGCAAGGTTTATATCAGCGTTCTCGGTGACGAGACGGTAAGAAATGAAACGATGGAAGGCTTAAGGCGCGCAGAGGGGTTCATCAGGCATCACCTAGCCACGACGCTCAACCTGCGCAACACGCCTGAGCTTACGTTCATATCCGATACCTCGACGGAATACGGAATGGCCATGTCGGCAAAGATCGATGAGGTCATGGCCCCTATCCATGCAAGGGAAATGGATGAAAACCCTGACGATCAGTAAGAGGAAAATGAATGGACCTTCTTAAGGAAATAGGAAACGCGAAAAGTGTCGCCATAGCCGGCCATATAAGGCCCGACGGGGACTGCATAAGCTCCACACTCGCAGTGCGGGCCTATTTAAAGAACGCAAGGCCCGATATGAAAGTCACTGTGTTCACGGAGAGCAACCCGCCCACGATCTTCTCCTATCTAGAGGGGTATGATGAGATGAACCTCACATATTCGCCGAAGGAGAAGTACGATTTGTTCATTGCGCTCGATGTGAGCTCGCTCGACAGGCTCGGTGAGTCGATGTACTTTTTCGAGAACGCCGACAAGACCATATGCGTCGACCACCATGAGACCAACCCCGGCTTTGCGGATGTCAACGAGATAAGGCCGGAAGCGTGCAGCACCTGCGAGGTTCTCTTCGACACGTTCGAAAAGGAACATATGAACATAGCGGTCGCAGAGTGTCTTTTCTCCGGGATAGTTCATGATTCGGGCGTGTTCCAGTATTCGAACATGAGCAGGCACAGCTTCAACATAGTCGGGGAGCTCGTGGAATACGGATTTGACGGTCCGAAGATCATTTCGGAGACTTTCTATGAGAAAACCTACGTTCAGAACCAGATCATGGGGCGTGCGCTGCTTGAGAGCATCCTGTTCATGGACGGAAAATGCATAGTGAGCATGGTCGACAGGAAGATGATGGAGTTCTATAACGTTCTGCCGAAGCATCTCGACGGCATAGTCAATCAGCTCAAGAACACAAGAGGCGTTGAAGTCGCGATCTTCATGTATGAACTCGGCACGCAGCGCTACAAAGTCAGCATGCGCTCGGGCGGAAAGGTCAATGTCGCGACCGTAGCCATAATGTTCGGAGGCGGAGGCCACGAGAGGGCAGCAGGCGTCGAAATGAACGGAACGTATTATGACGTGATCAATGCCCTGTCGCGTGAGATCGAGAAGCAGATGCAGTGATGGACGGAATCATAAACATCTACAAGGAAAGCGGATATACGAGCCATGACGTTGTGGCGTGCCTTCGCGGCATACTGAAGACGAAGAAGATAGGACATGCGGGAACTCTCGATCCGATGGCCGAAGGCGTCCTGCCGGTATGTGTCGGCAACGCGACCAAACTCTGTGAGATGCTCGCTGATCATGACAAGGAATACGAAGCCGTCATGATCCTCGGAAAGACGTATGATACGCTCGATGTAACCGGAGTTCTCCAGGAAGAACGTGAAGTTATGTCAACCAACGAGGAAATAATAGTCGCTGTAAAATCATTCGAAGGCGGCTACGATCAGGTCCCGCCGATGTATTCCGCAAAAAAGGTGGACGGAAAGAAACTGTATGACCTGGCCAGGAGCGGAAAGGTCGTAGAACGCAAGAGCGTTCCGGTAAAAATATACCAGATAGACATAACAGAGCTTGAAAGCCCGCATGTGACGATGAAGATCTCATGCGGAAAAGGGACGTATATCAGGTCGCTCATCGATGATATCGGAAAGAAGCTCGGCTGCGGCGCCGCCATGGAAAAACTTACGAGGACCCGGTCAGGTGAGTACGAAATAAGCGGAGCACATAAGCTTTCAGAGATCGAGCGCGCCATGGAAGAAGGAAGAATATCAGACGTTATCATAAGCCTTGAATCCTTTTTTTCGGCGCTTCCGGCTATCCGTCTCAACCCGGAACTTTCAAAACTTTTAAGAAACGGAAACGTGATCAGATATAAAGCATCTGATGATGATCCGGAACCTGAATCCCTCCGGGATGTGCAAAAGGACGGGAACAGATATCGGATGTATGACTGTGACGGCAGATTTGCAGGCATATATGAGTACAAGAAAGCCGAAGATCTGCTGAAACCATATAAAATGTTCTTAAACTGACAAAGGAACAGCTGAATGAAGATCATATCAGGAACAACTGAATTCGCGATCCCCGAGAATACCGTCGTATCTATAGGAAAGTTCGACGGTGTTCATAAGGGACATACATATATAGTCAAGAGGATGAGAGACTACATCAGGCGCGGATACAAGCTCTGCATACTCACTTTTGACATCCCTCCTGCAAGTCTCGGCTTCGGGAGCGATAAAGGAGTCCTTTATACGAATGCGGAGAAGCGCAAAGTCTTTTCCGAGCTCGATGTTGACTACTATATTGAATTTCCGTTCTATGAGAAGACCGCATCGATAACGGCCCATCAGTTCATAGAGGACTATATAGTCGACAGGATGAACGCTAAAGCAGTAGTTGTCGGCGAGGACTGCACTTTCGGACAGGGCGCGGCAGGAAATGCCCAGCTGCTCCGCGATTTCGGTCCCATATACGATTATGAGGTCGAGATCATAAAGAAGATCAAAGACGGTAAGAAGGAGATCAGTTCTACATATATAAAGGAATTACTTGAGGCAGGAAAGCTCAAGAAGGTGAATGATATCTCATTCCGTCCGTATTTCGTTCAGGGAAGGTTCAGGCGCGACCCGGTGGCGGTCGGTACTAACATATGGTACTACGTTCTCGACATTCCCGAGGAAAAGGTCATGCCTCTTGAAGGGGTATATTATTCCAAGGCGATATATGAGGACGAGAGCTATGATGCCATGACGAATGTCCGGCTTGACAACAGAACGCTTGAAACCTACATATACGGAGGTGTCCGCGGCATACAGAGAGGAGAGGTCGCGATCACGCTTCTCGAGTGGAAGAGGGAAGAGATCAAGTTCTATAAGACGGCCGACCTCAACAAAAAGATCAAGGAAGATATTTTCGAAGGTCAGAAGTGGCATAAGGAAAATGCCGTCCGTTTTGACAAGTGAACGCCTAAAATTGCGTTAAATATGTGTTTACAAGCGCTTAATGCTATGGTAGAATAGCATTTGTTGTGAAAACCTGTGCTTTGGCAGCGGATAACCGCCCTGCCGCAGTACATGGGGCTGATCTAAAGATTTTGGGCTCGAAAGGAGCCGCAGAGGAGGATTTTATGATTTCAAAAGAGAAGAAAGCTGCGATAATGCAGGAGTTTGCAAGGGTTCCCAATGATACGGGTTCACCCGAGGTTCAGGTGGCAGTTCTTACGGCAAGGATCGCCGAGCTCACTGAGCATCTGAAAGCCAATCCCAAGGATCATCACAGTGCACGAGGCATGTACAAGATGATCGGTCAGAGAAGAGGACTTCTTGACTATCTGAAGAAGAAAGATATCAACAGATATCGTACTCTGATAGAGAAGCTCGGAATCAGGAGATAAATATTCATATAAAGGGACGGTATGAATACCGTCCCTTTGTGTGATTTTTATGGTTATAGGCTGCGCTTTTAGCCACGAAAGATGCGGCCTGAGGAAGATTGTGGCAGAAGTCAGAAGAAGAAGGAGAGAAAAATGTACAAAAGCTATTCAATGGAACTTGGTGGACGTACGCTCACCGTTGACGTGGGCAGGGTGGCAAAACAGGCAAACGGAGCCGCCTTCATGCGCTACGGCGATACGATCGTGCTTTCCACTGCAACCGCTTCGGAAAAGCCCAGGGAGGGTATTGATTTCTTCCCCCTGAGCGTTGAATTCGAGGAAAAGATGTATGCTGTCGGCAAGATTCCGGGCGGCTTCAACAAGCGTGAGGGTAAGGCCAGCGAGAACGCAGTTCTTACGGCACGTGTCATCGACCGTCCCATGAGACCTCTTTTCCCGAAGGATTACCGCAATGACTGTACTCTCAACAACCCTGTGCTTTCGGTTGACCCTGAGTGCCGTCCTGAGCTTGTTGCTATGCTCGGCTCAGCAATTGCAACGAGCATTTCGGACATTCCTTTCGACGGTCCCTGCGCTACGACGCAGATCGGCATGATCGACGGACAGTTCATCGTCAACCCTTCACAGGAACAGTGGAAGAACGGCGATCTTAACCTTACCGTTGCATCAACGAAGGAAAAGGTCATTATGATCGAGGCAGGCGCAAATGAGATTCCCGAAGCTAAGATGATCGAAGCTATCTACATGGCTCACGGCATCAACCAGGAGATCATCGCATTCATAGAGAAAATCGTTGCCGAAGTAGGCAAGCCCAAGCATGAATACACGAGCTGCGCGATTCCCGAGGAGCTTTTCGCGGCTATCCGCGAGATCTGCCCTCCCGATGAGATGGAGACGGCCGTATTCACGGATGACAAGCAGACACGTGAAGGCAACATCAGAGACATCACCGCTAAGTGCGAAGAGAAGTTCGCAGACAACGAAGAGTGGCTCGCGATTCTCGGAGAGGCTATATATCAGTATGAGAAGAAGACGATCCGTAAGATGATTCTTAAAGATCACAAGCGTCCTGACGGACGTGAGATCACGCAGATCCGTCCTCTTGCGGCTGAAGTCGATCTTATCCCGAGAGTTCACGGCAGCGCAATGTTCACACGCGGACAGACACAGATATGCGATATCACGACACTTGCTCCGCTTTCCGATATGCAGAAGGTAGACGGTCTTGATTCGTTCGAGACATCGAAGAGATACATTCATCATTACAACTTCCCTTCATATTCGGTAGGAGAGACAAAGCCTTCAAGAGGTCCCGGACGCCGAGAGATCGGACATGGTGCGCTTGCAGAAAGAGCACTTATTCCGGTTCTTCCTTCTGAAGAGGAATTCCCTTATGCGATCCGCTGCGTATCAGAGACATTCGAGAGCAACGGTTCCACGTCGATGGCCAGCACATGCGCAAGCTGCATGTCACTGATGGCTGCAGGCGTACCTATCAAGAAGATGGTAGCAGGAATCTCATGCGGACTCGTTACGGGAGATACAGATGATGATTTTGTTCTCCTTACGGATATCCAGGGCCTTGAGGACTTCTTCGGAGATATGGACTTCAAGGTTACGGGTACAACGGACGGTATCACGGCAATTCAGATGGATATCAAGATCCACGGACTTACAAGGCCTATCGTTGAGGGCGCAATCGCAAGATGCCGCGAGGCAAGGCTCTTCATCATGGATAACTGCATGAAGCCCGCGATAGCTGAGCCCAGACCGACAGTCAATGAGTATGCTCCTAAGATCATTCAGATCAAGATCGATCCTGAGAAGATCGGTGATGTTGTAGGACAGCGTGGTAAGACGATCAACGCGATAATCGAACAGTGCGGTGTCAGGATCGACATCACGGACGACGGTGCGGTAAGCATCTGCGGAACGGATCAGGCCGGAATGGACAAGGCCGTTGAGCTCATAAAGATCATCACGACCGAATTCGAAGCAGGCCAGATCTTCACCGGAAAAGTCGTTTCGATAAAGGAATTCGGCGCATTCGTCGAGTTCGCACCCGGCAAGGAGGGAATGGTCCACATTTCCAAGATCGCCAAGGAAAGGATCAACCATGTTGAAGATGTGCTGACGCTCGGCGATATCGTTACAGTCAAGTGCCTCGGCAAGGACAAGATGGGACGCATGTCATTCTCAATAAAGGATGCGATGCAGTAAGTAATATAAGTCAGATAAACCCCTGTACGTGCTTCTTACAGCACAGACAGGGGTTTTCTTTATGCTTGTTATAATAAAAAAGCAACAAATGACAATATGATCATGTCCTGGGGATAGATAATGTTTGCGGTAGGATAACAACAGGAATTGTCAGATAATTATATTAAAAAACGTCCGTCAACGTTTGCCGCTCAATTAGATTTCTGACGTTATAAAAGCTAAACTGACAACAAAAATGAAGTTTTCCACAAAATAGCAAAATAGTAAAACAAGCCTTAATAAATGAACAAATATGAATAGCACGCGTTATATAATGCGTATTTATGCGACTTACAGGGCTTGCAAGTTTTACATAATCTGACATTTCGAACGCACATTTGCCACATGACATGAAAATGTGGATAAAACACGCAAATTATGTGAAATTCCGAAAATTGCAAAATAATAGGGAGAATTTTCGAGCAATTATCCTTTATAAGCATAGCCGCTGTTATTGATGCATTAACCTTAACAACAAAACGCTTGTGTGATAAAATAATGCAGAAAATGCTATGTAAAGGAGCGTATTATGGCAAAAAGAGCAGTGATCATTGTAATGGACAGCTTCGGAATAGGCGCGGCGCCTGATGCCGCGGCATTTGGCGATGCCGGTACTGATACCCTCGGCTCATGCACCAAGAGCGAGCACTTCCGTGCGGAAAATCTCGCTAAGATGGGACTTTTCAAGATAGACGGCATTAAATGCGCCAGGCAGATTCCGGAGATGGATATAGAGCCGACGGGCACTTATGCCAGGCTCACGGAAAAATCAATGGGTAAGGACACCACCATCGGACACTGGGAGATCGCGGGACTTATTTCCCCTGATCCGCTCCCGACGTTTCCGGGCGGCTTCCCGGACGATCTTATAAGCGAATTCGAAAAAAAGACCGGAAGAGGGGTTCTGTGCAACCTTCCTTATTCTGGTACAAAGGTTATAGCTGATTACGGGGACGAGCATGTCAGGACCGGAAAGCTGATAGTGTACACTTCGGCCGATTCGGTATTCCAGATCGCCGCGCATGAGGATATCGTCCCCTGCGAAGAGCTCTATGACATTTGTCGCACGGCAAGAAAGATGCTGACAGGAAAATATGGTGTAGGAAGGGTTATAGCAAGACCTTTTGCCGGACCTAGCGGCCATTATGAAAGAACGCCGAGAAGACATGATTTCTCGCTGGTTCCGCCGAAGGATACGATGCTGAACGTTCTTTCCGATAACGGATATGATGTTATAGGAATAGGAAAGATCAACGACATTTTCGCCGGAGACGGCCTGACAGAGTACACATACACGACAGGGAACGAGGACGGGATCAATAAGACGATCGAGTATCTCGACAGGGATTTTAACGGTCTTCTCTTCGTAAATCTCGTTGATTATGACATGCTCTACGGCCACAGGCGCGATATCGACGGGTATGCGCGTGCGGTTGCGTACCTTGATGAAAGGCTGCCTGCGATAGCAGGAAAGCTGAGAGATGACGATATACTCATGATCACGGCGGACCACGGGTGTGATCCCGGATATCTGAAGTCGACGGACCATACGAGGGAATATGTCCCGTTCGTAGCCTGCGGAAAGGATTTTGCCCCCGCTAAAGGCACAAAGGCCGGAAACCTCGGAACACGGCCGACATTTGCGGATATCGCCGCGTCAGTTCTCGCATATCTGGACGTTCCTGAAGCACAGAGATCCAGGATAGAAGGAACAAATATCCTCTGATCTTAAGTAAAAGCAGCTTCTGTTATATGAAGGAGGTCCATATATCACATTCTGAAATGATATGACAGTTGTTAGAGTAGGCTAACGCGAAAAATCAAGATATTGTGCTTTCAGGCTCAAATAACGACGATAAAGCACATTCAATAACGGAGACGTATATAGAGAAAAGTGATGCAAAATGCCGACCAGTGCGGTCAACAGTGTTTTATAGATAAATAACATACGATATTTACAAAGGAACAGCAGATCATGGCAGACAATAATCCGCTGAGAAGCGAGATAGAAAAAAGAAGAACATTTGCGATCATTTCGCACCCCGATGCAGGTAAGACTACGCTGACGGAGAAATTCCTATTATACGGAGGCGCCATAAACCTCGCCGGAAGCGTAAAGGGAAAGGCGACGGCAAGGCATGCAGTCTCTGATTGGATGGAGATCGAGAAGGAAAGAGGTATTTCGGTCACTTCATCGGTACTGCAGTTCAATTACGGAGGCTTCTGCATCAACATTCTCGATACGCCCGGCCATCAGGATTTCTCGGAGGATACCTACAGAACGCTGATGGCGGCCGATTCCGCGGTGATGGTCATTGATGCCGCAAAGGGCGTAGAGCCGCAGACCAGAAAGCTCTTCAAGGTCTGCGCGATGAGGAAGATACCTATATTCACGTTCATGAACAAGCTCGACAGGGACGCAAGGGACCCGTTCGAGCTTCTTGATGATATAGAGAACGAGCTCGGCATACCTACATGCCCGATGAACTGGCCCATCGGCTCCGGAAAGGATTTCAAGGGCGTATATGACAGGCAGAGGGAGCTGATCGTTATCTATTCGGATACGCAGAAGGGAACTAAGGAAGGTGTTGCTACAAAGATTCCTCTTAAGGATAAGGATGCCCTTCTTGCGGCGCTCGGGGAGAGCGCTTTTGAAAAGCTCATGGAGGACGTTGAGCTTCTTGACGGCGCAGGAAGCAGCTTCGACCAGGATGAGGTTGATGCCGGCATGCTTTCGCCGGTATTCTTCGGATCGGCACTCACGAATTTCGGAGTTGAGCTTTTCCTTAAGAATTTCCTCAAGATGACATCCTCGCCGCTTCCGAGGACTTCGGATGCCGGAGTGATAGATCCGATGTCGTCTGATTTTTCTGCGTTCGTGTTCAAGATACAGGCGAACATGAACAAAGCGCACCGCGACAGGATCGCATTCATGCGCATATGCTCCGGGAAATTCGACGCGGGGATGGAAGTGCTCCATGTCCAGGGCGGGAAAGTCATGCGTCTTTCGCAGCCGCAGCAGATGATGGCGAGCGAGAGGCATATAGTTGATGAGGCATACGCCGGAGACATCATAGGAGTTTTCGATCCTGGCATCTTCTCGATAGGAGATACAGTATGCTCGCCGGATGTGAAGTTCGAATATGAAGGGATACCGACCTTCGCGCCTGAACACTTCGCAAGAGTCAGGCAGATAGACACGATGAAGCGCAAGCAGTTCGTGAAGGGGATCACCCAGATCGCGCAGGAAGGCGCGATACAGATATTCCGCGAGCTGAATTCGGGACTTGAGGAGATAATCGTCGGAGTAGTGGGCGTCCTGCAGTTCGAAGTGCTGAAATACCGCTTGGAGAATGAATACAACGTCGAGATAAGAATGGATACGCTGCCTTACGGGCACATAAGATGGATCGCGAACCGCGATGAGGTAAATATCGATACGCTCACCGGAACGAGCGACATGAAGAAAGTCACTGACCTTAAGGACAGACCTCTGCTCCTGTTCATCAACAGCTGGAGCATCGGGATGACTCTTGAAAGGAATGAGGGGCTGAAGCTTGAAGAGTTCTCGAAAAACTGAACTGAAAATAATAACATATGTTATAGCCGTTTTAGCCTTAAGCTTATGCGGATGCGGTTTCGTAAAAAAACCGATCACGCTGCCCTCACAGCCCCAGAAGGATAATTCCGGGGCGATACAGGTCATAGACATAAACGGAGATGTTCACGAGACGAGCGTGAACGTGGTCGAATCGGGTGAGGCAGAGGACAATGCCGCCGCCTCGCTTCCCGAAAGGACGCTCGCACAGGTGGCCCAGAATCTCCTCATAGATGATGATTCCAACTTTGCGTACAGCCAGCTCGATGAGAATGGAAGGAACTGCTATCTCGAGATATATGCCATCCTCACGGAAATGCTCGAGAAGATCGAGATTTCAAGCATCGACCCTGATGAAGTCGATCTCGCATTCCGTGCGGTCATGGTCGACCATCCCGAGATTTTCTATGTAAAAGGGTATTCTATCGTTAAATACGTGAGCGCAGGCTCAGTGAAGAAGATAGCCTTTTCCGGAACATACATCATGACGTCTGAAGAGGCCGAGATGAAGAAGAGCAAGGTTGATGCTTATGTTGATGATTTCATCTCGATGGCCCCGCATGAGGGCAGCGATTACGAGAAGATAAAATACGTATATGACAGGCTGATCACTGAAAATGAATATGCCGTCGATTCCGAGAACAATCAGAACATCCTGAGCGTTGTCGAGAACGGCCGGACGGTGTGCCAGGGGTATACGAAGGTGATGCAGCTCATACTCAACAGGATGGGGATTTTCTGCACACTGGTTAACGGGACGGCATGCGGAAGGAACGGCGTTCCGGATGCAGGCGAGCTGGATGATGCCGAAAACGCCGAGTGGGGCGGCCATGTATGGAATATCGTGAAATGCAACGGCATGTACTATAACGTTGATGTCACCTGGGGGGACGCGGCGATAACGCTGCTCAATTCCGACGGCACGCTTTCGAGGGATATCGATGTTAACTACGAGTTCTTCTTAGTGGATGACGGATATATGATCGGAACCCACGATCCCGAGCCTGTAGTGCCGATGCCGAAGTGCAATTCGATGGAGGACAGCTACTACCGTCACGAAGGACTGTATTTCACACAAGTCGACAGGCAGCAGTTCTACAGGGCGTTCGAATCCGCGCTCGCATCTGGCGAAATGCTCATGTACGTCAAAGCGTCATCGCCTGAGGTTTTCGAGCAGATACAGGATCATCTGTTCAAAAATGAGAACGTTTTCGAATATCTGGGCAGGACCAACGTGCGCTACGTTGAATTTCCCGAGAGAAATCTGTTCATGATTTCGCTATGAAAAAACCGATTGTTGTGATAAAATTTATGAAGTGTTGCAAATAGAATTCTGGAGGAAAAATCATGGAAGAGAATTATGCTGTTTGTGATGAGGCAATGGGCGATGTAAGGATATCAGACGAAGTAGTTGCCAATATCGCCGTGATCGCGGCAGGGGAGATAGAGGGAGTCTCTTACGTAATCGGTGAGAGCAAGCCGAACGAGTTCAAGAACATAGTCGGCATCAAGAACTATTCAAAGGATCTTCGTGTTGAGGTCTGTGACAGGATAGTTTCGGTAGATATGGCAATTGCCGTAAAATACGGATTTTCGCTTCCGGCGGTAGGTAAGGCGGTCCAGGAACGCGTAAGGACTTCGATCGAGAGCATGACCGGGCTTGAGGTTTCGGATATCAATATCAGGATCGCATGCGTTGATCTGAAATAGGCGGTAAAAGATGACAAGATCGCTAGTTAGGGAGCACTTATTCAAGCTTCTGTTCAGAATCGAGTTCAATGATCCTGCGGATATGCCGGAGCAGCTGCGCCTGTTCTTCGAGGATGACATCGCGGATGAGGATGTTTCGAGCACGGGAGCGGATATACCGGAAAAGGACAGAAAATATATAGAAGACAAGTACGAACGCATAGTCGGTCTTCTTCCTGAGATAGATGAAAAGATCGACAGCGCCGCGAAGGGATGGAGCATTTCAAGGATCGGAAAGGTTGAGCTTTCCGTGCTGAGGCTCGCAGTTTACGAGCTTCTGTATGATGATGACATCCCGGTAGGAGTCGCTATAGACGAGGCAGTCGAGCTTTCGAAGAGGTTCGGACAGGAGTCTTCGGCTCCGTTCGTTAACGGCATTCTGGCAACGCTTGCCAAATAGATTTTATGAATATTTATACAGTCGGGCAGATCAATGCCTACATCAAGAATATGTTCTCGCAGGACTATCTCCTGCACAACGTTACTGTTTCGGGAGAGGTCAGCAATCTTAAGTATCACTCCTCAGGTCATGTTTATTTCACACTGAAAGACGAATCGGGAATACTTTCGGCCGTTATGTTCCGCCAGAATGCGTCCAGGATGACCTGGAGACTGTCTGACGGCGATAAGATCGAGGCTTCGGGATCTGTCAGCACATATGAGAGATCGGGCAGCTATCAGCTGTATGTAAGAAGCGTCAAGAAAGCAGGCGCAGGAGCTCAGCACGAGGAGCTTGAGAAGCTCAAGAAAAAGCTCGCCGAATCAGGAATGTTCGATCCGATGTATAAGCATCCGGTTCCGAAATACTGCTTCAGGGTCGGCGTCGTGACGTCCCCGACGGGGTCTGTCATCCATGACATACGCCAGGTCGGCGCAAGACGCAATCCGGGAGTCGAGATAGTGCTCGCCGCGGCAAGCGTCCAGGGAGACGGCGCGGCACAGTCGATCATTTCGGGGATCGCAAAGCTTTGTTCCGAAGGCGTCGACGTCATAATAATCGGACGCGGAGGCGGCTCGGACGAGGATCTTTCGGCGTTCAATGATGAAGCACTCGCAAAAGCGATCTTCGACTGCAGGATCCCTGTGATATCCGCAGTAGGACACGGCGATGACCAGTCCATAACCGACATGGTAGCGGATGTCCATGCACCTACGCCGTCGGCGGCGGCAGAGCTTGCGGTATTCCTTTTCGACGATTTCATAAAAGATGTGAACATGCACTGCATGAACATGGAAAGGCTTATGACAAAGCGCATCAGCGACAGAAGGGATACGCTCCGCCAGATGGCTCTTAGGATGGATGCGTTAAGCCCGGGAGGGAAGCTGAAGCTTCAGAAGCTTGCATACGCCTCCCGTAAGGAAAAACTCGATGTCCTTATGAAGAAGAGGCTTGACGGCTGCAGGAACAGGATGCTCATCTACATAGAAAAATACAAGGCGCTGTCGCCCCTTGAAAAGATCGGCCATGGCTTCGCGGCCGTTACAGACGGGAAGGGGAATAAAATAACAAACGTTACCGATGTAAAACCCGGCGATATGCTCCGCCTTACGATGCGTGAGGGCAGTATATACGCTACCGCCGACAGAGTTGAAGAGAGGAAATAGAATGACGCTTGAGGAAACTTTCAAAAAGATAGACGAACTGATGGAAAAACTGTCCGATGACGAGCTTCCGCTCGAGGAATCCTTTACCGTGTACAAGGAAGGAATGGAGCTTCTTGGCGGATGCCAGAAGATAATCGATGACGTCGAGGCGAAAGTAGCGGCTCTTGAGGAAGACGGACAGTCCGACGAGGAGTGATTTTCATGATACTCGATTCAATAAAGAAGACGAATGACATAAAGGATGTCGGCGCGGGTGATCTTGATGAGCTCGCTCAGGAAATACGTGATTTTCTCATTCAGAAGATAAGCGTCAACGGCGGACATCTCGGATCCAATCTAGGTGCGGTCGAGCTTACGATGGCGCTCCACCTTGTTGCGGATCTTCCGTCGGACAAGATCGTATGGGACGTCGGGCATCAGAGCTATACGCACAAGATACTGACGGGACGTAAGGATGATTTCGACTCGCTGAGAAAATTCGGCGGAATCAGCGGTTTCCCGAAACGGCGTGAGTCGAACTGCGATGCATTTGATACGGGACATTCCTCGACATCGATCTCCGCGGGACTCGGGCTCGTGAAGGCGCGTGACCTTTCCGGAGAGGATTTCGGTGTTTATGCGGTCATAGGCGATGGCGCTCTGACCGGCGGAATGGCTTATGAAGCGCTCAACAACGCTGCGGACCTTCAGACAAATTACATCATAGTTCTCAATGACAACAACATGTCCATAGCTGAAAATGTCGGCGGAGTTTCGAGCTATCTGCAGGATATACGTACGGCCGATGCATACAGGAATTTCAAGATGGGACTTGAGGATGCCCTGAACAAGCTCCCCGGAGGCGTAGCCGTTGTTGACAAGCTGAAAAAGTACAAGAGCAGTTTCAAGCAGCTCGTCGTGCCGGGCATGTTCTTCGAGGATATGGGAATTACATATCTCGGACCGGTCGACGGCCATGACATAAAAGCAATGGTGAAGGTGTTCAAGGAGGCCAGGAGATATCCTAAATGCGTGCTCGTCCATGTGCTCACGCAGAAAGGAAAGGGATACGCTCCCGCAGAGCGTCATCCTGCCAGATTCCACGGCGCGGAGCCTTTTGATATCGAAACAGGGCTTCCGGCGGTCAACAGGACGAAAGCCAATTACACAGATGTTTTCTCAACGGTCATGCTGAAGCTCGCAGAGCGCAACCAGAAGGTGTGCGCCATAACTGCGGCGATGCCCGACGGGACCGGCCTGAAGCGGTTTTCGCGCAGGTTCCCGGAGAGGTTCTTCGATGTCGGGATCGCAGAGGAGCATGCAGTGACTTTCGCCGCGGGACTCGCGGCGGGAGGTTTCATACCGATAGTAGCGATATATTCGTCATTCCTTCAGAGGGCGTACGATCAGATAATACATGATGTGTGCATACAGGATCTTCCGGTCGTTTTCGCTATAGACAGGGCCGGGATCGTAGGCTCGGACGGCGAGACGCATCAAGGAATCTTCGATTTATCGTATTTATCGAGCATTCCGAACATGACCGTCATGGCTCCGAAGAATAAGTGGGAGCTGTCGGACATGCTCAAGTTTGCGGTAAAATACGGCTCGCCTGTCGCGATCAGATATCCGAGGGGACTTGCATATGACGGACTTGAGGAATACCGCAAGCCCATAATCTACGCGCAGAGCGAGATCATATATGAGGAGAGCGGGATAGCGCTTTTCGCGGTCGGAAGCATGGTCAAGACCGCAGAACAGGTGAGGATGGTGCTGAAGAATGAATACGGGAAGCACGTATCGCTCATAAATGCCCGTTTCGTCAAGCCGATCGACGGCGAGATGATCTCATACCTTGCAAAGCAGCACAGCCTTATAGTCACGCTCGAGGAGAATGTCGCAAGCGGCGGATTCGGCGAGCATGTCAGGGCTTATGCGGACGATAACGGAGTGAATGCGGAAGTGCTCGTCTGCTCGCTTCCTGATGATTATGTCGAGCACGGCAATGTCAGCATTCTGGCACATGAGGTCGGGATCGACTGCGAATCCATTGTGGAGAAGATCATAAACAGATGAAGACTAGGCTCGATCTGATACTGGTGAACAGAGGGCTCGCCGAATCAAGGGAGAAAGCGAAGGCCGTGATCATGAGCGGGAACGTGTTCGTGAACGGCGAACGCGAGGACAAAGCGGGCGCCACGTTCGATGAGGACGAGGCGGAAGTAGTCGTAAAGGGCAATCCCCTCCCGTACGTGAGCCGCGGCGGTTTCAAGCTCGAGAAGGCACTTGGTGTGTTTCCGATAGAGCTTCAGGGAAAGATCTGCATGGATATAGGCAGCTCCACGGGAGGCTTTACGGACTGCATGCTCCAGAGGGGGGCCGCGAAAGTCTATGCGATAGATTCAGGGCGCGGCCAGCTCGCATGGAAGCTTCGCAGCGATGAGCGCGTCGTCTGCATGGAAAAGACCAACTTCCGCTATGTTACAGAGGATATGATAGAAGATGCCATAGATTTCGCGTCAGCGGATGTTTCGTTCATATCGCTCGATAAGATACTACCGGCGGCTTATCCGCTGCTTACTGGCGGGGCCGGCATGGTCTGCCTGATAAAACCGCAGTTTGAGGCAGGCCGGGAGCAGGTCGGAAAGAAAGGAATCGTCAGGGACCGCAAGGTTCATGAGGAGGTCATAGAAAGGATCATCGGCGCGGCAGCTGATAACGGATTCGCGCCCACAGGGCTTACATATTCACCGATAAGAGGTCCTGAGGGCAACATAGAATACCTGCTTTATCTCATAAAGGACGGCGTGTCACAGGAGGCGGAGCTGAAAGAGCTCATTGGAGCGGTCACCAAAGAGGCTTTTGAGAGGTTGTAGATGGACAGATTTTTCGTGATAACAAATGAGAACAGGGATCCGGGGAGCGAAAGGGCTCTTCAGATACGCGATTACCTTGTGTCGCACGGAAGGAAGTGCGGATATGTCGCAATAGAGCGCGACAGCGATCCCGAAAGCGAAGAGATAAGGAAGATCAAGGATCTGCCGGATACGACGGAGGCCGTTATAGTCCTCGGAGGCGACGGCACTTTCATACAGTCGGCCGGAATACTCGCTCCTAAGAAAATCCCGATGATCGGAGTGAACACGGGGCATCTCGGGTATCTCGCCGAGGTCGACAAGGAAATGATAACACCTGCTCTTGATAAGCTCATGAGCGATGATTTTGACGTAGTTGAGCGGATGATGCTTTCGGGGACACCCGTTATTAATGGCGAAGAGCTGGAAAGCATGTACGCTGTCAATGATATTGTTGTGAAGGCATCAGGATCGAGCGTCGGTACTTTCCGCATAGAAGTCAACGGCACGTATCTTACGACGATCTCCGGAGACGGAGTAATTGTTGCGACGCCTACCGGGTCGACCGCATACAATATGTCCGCAGGTGGCCCGATAATCGAGCCGGGTTCTTCGATGATAGTGATAACGCCCATATGTCCGCTCGAGGTCGTGAGCCGTTCTGTCGTGCTCTCTGCCGCAGACACCGTCGTTATAAGGCTCGCAAAGCCGTCAGGAAGGCGCAAGAGGAACACCGGGGTATATTTTGACGGAAGCGATGCGATACCGCTTTCAGATAACGACGGAGTGATCATAAGGAAGGCCGAGGTTTTCACAAGGCTCATAAAGCTCAGCAAAGAGAGCTTCCTCGAGGTTCTTTCGAGAAAGATGTGATCAGAATATGAAGAATTACAGACACCAGAAAATAATGGAGATAATACAGCAGACGGAGGTCGAGACGCAGGAGGAGCTTGCCGCTCTTTTAGGAAAAGCGGGTTATAGCGTCACGCAGGCTACGGTATCAAGGGATATCAAGCAGCTCAACCTCCGGAAAGTCCCGTCTTCATCGGGCCGGCAGTGCTATGCGCCGTCCTCCGCGAAGGAGACGTTCGACGGCGACAGGCTCGTCGGTATACTGCGCGCCGGATTTGTCTCCATGGAAGCCGCATCGAACATTCTTGTCATAAAGACTGTTTCAGGAATGGCGATGGCGGTAGCCGCCGCAATAGATGCCATGAGCATTCCGAAGATGGTAGGATGCATCGCAGGCGATGATACTATAATGTGCGCAGTCCGGTCGGTGGATGACGTTCCTTCAGTCATCGCGATGATCGAGAGGCTCATCGGAGGTTCAGACAGCTGATGCTACAGAGTCTGCATGTAAGAAACATAGCTCTCATAGATGATGTAGAGATCGATTTTACCGACGGCCTTAACATCCTTACGGGTGAGACCGGTGCCGGAAAATCGATCCTCATTGATTCTGTCAATTTCGCTCTCGGCGAGCGCATGCCCAAAGAAGCGGTAAGGGACGAAAACGACAACGCGCTCTGTGAGCTCGTCTTTGCCGTAGAGGATGAAGAGACAAGGAAGGCTCTTACGGACCTAGATGTTATGTTAACTGACGATCAGGTCATACTCCAGCGCCGGATCGTGAATGGAAGATCGAGCTGCAAGGTCAACGGAGAGAACGTGACTGCTTCGCGGATACGCGAGATTGCCGAGCATCTTATAGACATCCACGGACAGCATGAGCACCAGTCGCTCCTTCATAAGAAAAATCACGGACTGTTACTCGACAGCTTCTGCGGAGAGGAGCTTGAGCAGGAGTTATGTAAACTTAGAGATGCTTATGACAGATATAAAGCGGCCGAAGAGGAGTATGAAAAAGCCCTTGTGTCTAAGGATTCGGTTTCGAGGGATATGGACTATTCGAAATTCGTCGTAGGCGAGATAGAATCCGCCGCACTCAATCCCGGAGAGGATGAGAAGCTCGAGGAAGACTACAGGCGCATGAACAACGCCCGGAAGATAGCCGAGCTCCTCGGATCTGTTATGAACACGCTTTCATACGACAGCGCAAGCGCTTCCGCCGCCGTGAGCCACTGCGTTTCGCAGCTGCGCCAGATATCGGAACTTGATCATGGGGCCGAGAGCGCATATGAGCAGCTTCTTGCCGCCGAGGACATCATAACCGACTGCATCCGCTGTCTTACGGACTATGAGGAGAGCCTTGAATTCTCGCCGGAGGACTATGCGAGAACCGGCGAGCGCCTTGATACGATAAACAGCCTGAAGATGAAATACGGTCAGACGATAGAACAGATTCTGGCGCGTCTTTCGGAAGAACAGGATAAAATAGAGAAATTTGCGGATTATGAGACGTATCTTTCGGACCTGAAGTTCAAAAAAGATCAGTTATATGATATACTTGCTGAGGCTTGCGCACGCGCATCGTCCATCAGGCATAAGGAGGCGGGGCTCCTTCAGAAGGACATATGTGAGGCGCTCGGGAATCTTAACTTCCTAGATGCGAGATTCGAGATCACGATAACAAAAAGCGAGAGAATGTCCCGCAATGGATATGATGAAGTCGAGTTCACGATCTCAACAAATCCCGGCGAGAGCCTGAAACCGCTCGCGAACGTAGCTTCCGGCGGTGAGCTTTCAAGGATTATGCTCGCGCTGAAATCTGTTCTTGCGAAGCGCGACAGCATCGGAACGATGATTTTCGATGAAATAGATACGGGGATCAGCGGAAAGACGGCACAGCTCGTCGCGGACAGGATGTCCGATATAGCTAAGAATCACCAGGTCATCGCGGTAACCCATCTTCCGCAGATAGCAAGCCATGCGGCGTCTCATTTCCTTATCGAGAAGAGCGCCGAGGGAATGCATACGAGCACGAAAGTCATTAAGCTTTCGTATGAACAGTCGGTCGATGAGCTCGCGAGGATGATGGCCGGTTCGGACATCACCGAGGCGGTGAGAAAGAGCGCGGCTGAACTGAAAGATATGTACGGACTTACAGGGGAGTCATAATTTGGCATCATCAGCAGCAAGAAGAAAAAGAAAGGTCGGAGTCATAAGGCGACGCAGGAGAAGGATCATCATTCTTATCTTTGCGTTGCTGTTTACTTTATGCGTTTTCATTGTAATGCGCGCGACCATGTTCCTTCCTTACGAATCCATTGATCTGACGAGCCTTGCGAAAGTCGAGTTTTCAGGCATCAACGGTGACGGAAATGTTACGGTATCTGTTGATGATTCTGCGGTAGATGCCCTCCTGTCATCGGTCAAGGAGGATTATGATTCTTCATGGTTTCACGCCGAGAAGGTCGAAGACAGCGACTATGCCAAGTTCAGACAGAGCCTTGATTTTTCCGTTCCGAATTCTACCGCTCTCATAAATGGAGCCAATGTTACCGTCATAGGAACGTGCGACAGGCAGATTGCGAAAAAGCTGAAGATAGATATAAAGAACAATAAGGAAAGCTATACTGTAAACGGCCTTCAGAACGCAACGAAGATCTCATCGGACGAGGTTTTCGACGGCCTTAAGGTGTCATTTACCGGAATATCTCCGGACCTTACGATCTCGCTTGAGAATACGAGCCCGAATCCGCTCGTCAGCAGGATGATCTTCGAGATCGTCGAGCCGAAGGAATACTACGCGGCAGGGGATGTCGTGACGGTTCAGGCAAAATACACCGAAGAGATGTGCACCGAGACCGGCTATGTCGTTGATAAGCCGATGGAAGAGTGCACGCGCGATTACGTTGCGGGTTCAGATGCCGAATACATCTCGAGCGCGGCAGACCTTCCGTCTTCTGTACTCAAAGAGGCCATAGAAGCCGGAAAGAAGGCGTTTGCGGACGCGAACGAATACGGCGTGAGGATTTTCTGCGAAGCGAATCTCGTGCCGGTGTATATAAACCAGAAGGCAACATTCACGTACGGAACCCCGAAATACATAAGTTCGTATTTCAAGAGCGTTTTCCCTGAGAAGGCAGGAGATCTCGGGCTTTCTTACAATGATCTCGACATCATATATGAAGTGAGGATCTCGCAGGCCGACGGGACGGCGTGCACGGCGTACGGCGCGGTCAGGTTCTCGGATATAATAAAGAACAGCGACGGAAGCTGTTCATATGATTTTTCATCACCCTCTATACTGTCGGAGTCGTATTTCTCGGCCCGCGTTAAGAAGAACGTCGTTGATTCTTATTCAGGATCTTATGATATCGAGCGCGTCAGTCCCTGACGCCTCTTTTTTTAATGAAGTTTTAACCGCTCATAAAGGCAGGTTAAAGAATTGGGCTGTATCATCTGTCAGTACTATGATGGGCCAATGATAAAGCGAAAAGGAGCCGGAACATGAAAGACATAAAAAAGAAAAAACTCAACAGGCTGAAGTTCTCATATGCTGCCGGATCATTTACCGGATTTGTTTTTGTAACGCTGCTGATCTTCGTTGCATTCGCCGTGATGCTGTCGGTGTTCGGCCTCTATATAGCGGATTCGAAGATCAGGGACGAGAACTTCAGGGCGCAGAAACAGGCGGCCGTTTATGAATCTGCCGAAAAGACAGGCAATGAAGAGGTTTATGCGCTCATCAACGAGCCCGGAAACGACTACATAATAATCGATGAGTCCGGCAAGATCATAGGCGGATACGGAAACAACACGTGCGACCTTAAGTCCGGCGGAACAATAGATGTCCTTGCGCTCGCACAAGAGGTCGGTGAAGAGATACATGATAACATGAATATCGACATCGGCACTGAATCGGCCGTTACTGTTTACCCCGATACGCAGCTGCGCATGGTCACTCCGGGTGTAAACGGCAGAATCAGGATAGACATGGCTGTCCTGATGAGCACGCTTACAAGCCGTGCAACCTATAACGCAGTTCTCAGCTCCGCGCAGGGTGATTTTGTCAGGCTGCCGTTCTGGATCGATGTTCCGATCTCAGGCGGACGGCATATGGTATGCAAAGCATATTTTTCCGTGTATTTCAGGGAACTGAAGATATTCGGCCTTCTCGCATCGGTCATCGTGCTGCTTTCGATCATAACGCTCATCTGCATAATCGTTTACATCTGCAAGAATATCCGCTACAGAAGGAAAGTCAACGAACTTTTCTTCATGGACGAGCTTACCGGAAAGCATAACTGGCCGTGGTTCGTCGCAAACGCGGAGAAGATCATCAGAAAATCAGGCTCGTCGGGAAGATATGCGATCCTTGATGTCGTGTTCGTAAACTACAGGAATTTCTGCGTGTGCCATTCGGTCAAGGAAGGTGAGAACATGCTCCGAAGCGTGTATAGCGTGCTCGAGCACAATGCCGGTAAAAAAGAACTGATCGCGCATCATTCGGCGGCGCATTTTGCCATGATGCTCACATTCCACGAAAAAGACTACCTTGAGGACAGGATAAGAAGGATCATATCAGAGCTCGAGAACATCAATAATGAGCATAAGTTCAGTTTCTGGGTCGGTGTCGACATGGTCGGAAGCACTGTGGACGGTAAGATCACGTCGCGCAGGAACATCGACATAGAGAGAGAATACAACAATGCAGGAGCCGCAAGGGCGACCATAACAGGCGATGATTCTGCCATAGCTTTCTTCGACGATAAGATCGTTGAGGAACAGAAATGGATCGACATGATAAACGAAAATCAGGATAAGGCGCTAGAGAACGAGGAATTCCTCGTATATTATCAGCCCAAGTACGATCCGAGGACGAATGAGCTTAAGGGAGCCGAGGCGCTCATCAGGTGGAACAGCCCGGTTCACGGCATGATAAGCCCGGGAAGGTTCATCCCGATTTTCGAGAAGAACGGATTCATCACGAAGATAGACCATTACATGCTCAGTCACGTTGCAAAAGACCAGAGGGCATGGCTCGACAGCGGATATAAATGCGTTCCGGTTTCCGTGAACGTATCGAGATCCCACTTCATCGAGAGCGACCTTGCGGAGCAGATAAGGGATATCGTGGATTTGGCAGGAACTCCGCATGATCTCATTGAGCTCGAGCTTACGGAGAGCGCATTCTTTGACGACAAGAACGCTATGATAGCTACGATCAAGAGGCTTAAAGAGTACGGTTTCACCGTGTCCATGGATGATTTCGGTGCGGGTTATTCATCTCTCAACTCGCTCAAGGAGATGCCGCTCGACGTTCTGAAGCTCGATGCCGATTTCTTCAGGAATGACGGTGCGGACGGAAGAGGGCGCATAGTTGTCACGGAAGCCATAAAACTCGCAAGAAACCTCAATATGCGTACAGTTGCGGAAGGAATCGAAGACAGGGATCAGGTCGATTTTCTCGCGGAGCAGGGATGCGACATGATCCAGGGATTCTATTTCGCAAAGCCCATGCCGAAGGACGACTATATGCAGAAGATGAGCAACGGAAGCAAGGATGCCGGAAAAGAGGATACCGGAAGCGAGGATGCGGTTTTAGCGGACAGCTAAATGTGATATAATAGAAATTGCTTTGATTTCTGCTTATAATTCCACTCTCAGGAGGTAAGCCAATGAAGAAGATCTTATTTGCCGCATCTGAATGCGTACCGTTCATAAAGACGGGCGGACTCGCCGATGTTGTCGGTTCTCTTCCGAAGTGTTTTGACAAAAGATATTTCGATGTCAGAGTCATCATTCCGAAGTACCTGTGCATGTCGAAAGAGTACACGGATAAGATGGAATACATCGATTCGTTCTACATGGACATAGGCAATGACAACAAGTATGTCGGCGTGTTCAAGATGGAATACGACGGTGTGATCTTCTATTTCGTTGACAACGAATTCTATTTCTCCGGAGCGAAGCCCTACGGCGATCTCCTGTGGGATCTCGAGAAGTTCATCTTCTTCTCGAAGGCGGTCCTCTCGGTTCTGCCGGTTGTCGGGTTCCAGCCCGATGTCGTACACTGCCATGACTGGCAGACCGGACTTATCCCGGTATTCCTCAAGGAGCGCTTCCATGAGGGTGAATTCTTCAGGAACATGAAGTCTGTGATGACGATACATAACCTCAAGTTCCAGGGTGTATGGGATGTTGAGACGGTAAGGACGCTTTCGGGCCTTCCCGATTATTTCTTCACTCCCGATAAGCTTGAAGCGTACAAGGACGGAAATCTGCTGAAAGGCGGACTCGTTTTCGCGGATGCGATCACGACCGTTTCGTACACATATGCTGAGGAGATCAAGATGCCGTTCTACGGCGAGGGTCTTGACGGACTGCTCCGTGCAAGAGCGAACGACCTGCGAGGTATCGTCAACGGAATAGATTACGACGAATACAATCCGACGACCGACAAGTTCATAGTAAATCCTTACAACGCAAAGGATTTCAGAAAAGAGAAGGTCAAGAACAAGCTTGCCCTTCAGGAGGAGCTCGGACTCGATAAGGACGAGAAGAAGATGATGATCGGTATAGTGAGCCGTCTGACGGACCAGAAGGGATTCGATCTCATCGCATACGTCATGGATGAACTGTGCCGCGATAATGTGCAGATCGTCATTCTCGGTACCGGAGAGGAGCGTTACGAGAACATGTTCAGGCACTTCGACTGGAAGTACGCGAACAAGGTTTCCGCTAACATATATTATTCAGAGGCATTGTCCCACAAGATATATGCGGCTTCGGACGCATTCCTCATGCCGTCGCTCTTTGAGCCGTGCGGACTGTCGCAGCTCATGGCGCTCCATTACGGAACGCTTCCTATAGTCCGTGAGACCGGCGGCCTCAAGGATACGGTTGAACCGTACAACGAGTACGAGAGCACCGGAACGGGATTTTCGTTCATGAACTACAATGCGCATGAGATGCTCGGCTGCATCAGAAACGCAGAACGTATTTACTACGACAAGAAGCGCGAGTGGAACAAGATGGTCGACCGCGCAATGGCGGCGGACTTCAGCTGGCAGGTCAGCGCCCTGAAATATCAGGAGCTGTACGACTGGTTGATAGGATGATGATTTTGCTTGGTAAGCTAAGAATGATCGAATATAATCCGGATTTTTAAACCCGTCGTATTCGACGGGTTTAGAAATGAAACAGAATTTAAGCTGTATATCATTGACATTTCATGTTTAAAAACATATAATTGTGGCAAGCAACGGGGCTGTAAGTGATTACAGCTCCGTTTTTCAGTTTAACATCAAGTGAACAAAGGCGTTCTGCGTTACGGATTCGTATGCAGG